>JAAWGY010000312.1 GCA_022795575.1 Angelakisella sp.
CCTGATAAGGTGCCTCCGGCGGATCTGATTCCCTGCGGGGGGTTCCCTCCCTTCGGTCGGGTGGGGCCTCCGGCGGATTTTGATTCCCTGCGGGGGGATTTTCTCCGGCCTTCGGCCGGGGCCGCCGCCGGGCGGCGGGGGAGTGGGGTGGGATGGGCTTGCTGGTTTGTGGCTTTGTTTGGTTGTGGGGCGGGCGCTTTTGGGCTCCACCAGCCCACCGGTCAAAAAACCGAAATCAGGGTGGCAACCCCCAGTAGGATCCCCCTGTCCTTCTGGCCTGTCCATAGTCTCTTCTATATGCTGCCCGAAAACCCTTGCTTTCCGGCAACA
Organism: Angelakisella sp.; assembly: GCA_022795575.1. Taxonomy (GTDB): domain Bacteria; phylum Bacillota; class Clostridia; order Oscillospirales; family Ruminococcaceae; genus Angelakisella. The sequence goes on from JAAWGY010000312.1 coordinate 331, forward strand.
CCAGGGGAGAATCAAAAAAAGCCCGCCCCCGTCTCCCTGCAAAGGCAGATAGGGGCGGGCTTTCAATCATGGGGGGAAGCAATCCGGCGTGCCAACCGCCGGCAGGCCCGTCAGGCCAGCCCCAGCGCCAGCCCGGCGCATCGGACCAGGAAGGCCACTGCCCAGGCAATGCCGCACTGCAACACCACAGTAGCCGCAGCGGCCTTTACCCCGCCCATCTCCCGCTTTACCGTGGCCACCGCCGCCACGCAGGGGGTATACAGGAGGGTAAACACCAAAAATACCACCGCCGTAAATGGGGTGAACAGCGTCCCCAGCCGGGAGACATCCCCGCCCAGCAGCACGGTCAGGGTGGAGACCACGCTTTCCTTGGCGGTAAAGCCGGTGATGAGGGCGGTGGACACCCGCCAGTCCCCAAAGCCCAGGGGACCAAACACCGGCGCCGCAAGCCCGCCCACAATGGCCAGCAGGCTTTCCTCCGCCGTAACGGCCACGTTGAGCCGCGGGTCAAAGGTTTGCAGAAACCAGATAACGATAGAGGCGACAAAGATGATGGTAAAGGCTTTTTTGGTGAAGCCCTTGGCCTTTTCCCAAATCAGCTGTAGCACGCTCCTGGCCGAGGGGAGGCGGTAGTTGGGCAGCTCCATCACAAAGGGGACCGGCGCCCCCCGGAAGGTGGTTTTTTTCAGGACAAGGGCGTAGAGGATGCCGCAAAGGATGCCCAACAGGTAGAGCCCCACCATCACCAGCGCCTGATACCGCCGGGGGAAGAAGGCCCCCACCATCAGCGAGTAGATGGGGAGCTTGGCGGTGCAGCTCATAAAGGGGGTCAGCAGGATGGTCATCTTGCGGTCCCGCTCGCTGGAGAGGGTCCGGGTGGCCATAATGGCCGGCACCGAGCATCCAAAGCCGATGAGCATGGGAACGATGCTCCGGCCGGAAAGGCCGATCCTCCGCAGCAGCCGGTCCATCACAAAGGCCACCCGGGCCATATACCCGGTGTCCTCCAGGATAGAGAGGAAGAAGAACAGGGTTACGATGGTGGGCAGAAAGCTCAGGACGCTGCCCACCCCGCTGCAAATGCCGTCGATGACCAGCGACCGCACCACCTCGTTGACACCGGCGGCTGTCAGCAGCCTTTCCAAAAGCGCCACCGCCCCGTCCACCCCCAGGCTCATCAGGTCAGAAAGGGCCGCGCCTATCCAGCTGAAGGTCATGGCAAAGACGAACACCATAATCCCCACAAAGCAGGGGATGGCGGTGTACTTGCCGGTGAGAACCCGGTCGATAATCATACTGCGCTTGTGCTCCCGGCTTTCCCGGGGGCGCACCACCGTTTCGGCACAGAGGGACTCAATAAAGCGAAAGCGCATATTGGCCAGCGCCGCCTCCCGGTCCAGCCCCGTTTCCTGCTCCAGCATCGATACCAGCTGGTCAAACGCCACCCTCTTTTCCGGCGACAGGGCCAGTTTTTCGGCGATGATGCTGTCATTTTCCACCAGCTTTGTGGCGGTAAAGCGGACAGGGAGGTCCTTTTCCAGGGCCTCCGGCTCGATGATATGTACCGCCGCGTGGATGCAGCGGTGGACCGCCCCCACCGGGTCGCTCTCATCGCTGCTGGCCGGGCAGAAGTCCATCCGCTTTGGCACCTCCCGGTACCGGGCCACATGGATGGCGTGGTCGATCAGCTCCTCGATGCCCTCGTTTTTGGCTGCGGAGATGGGGACAACAGGGATCCCCAGGATTCGCTCCAGCTCGTTCACCCGCACCGAGCCACCGTTGGCCCGCACCTCGTCCATCATGTTCAGGGCCAGCACCATGGGGATGCCCAGCTCCATAATCTGCATGGTAAGGTAGAGGTTGCGCTCCATATTGGTGGCGTCCACAATATTGATAATGCCGTTGGGGTGGGTATCCATCAGAAAGTCCCGGGTGACGATCTCCTCGCTGGAGTAGGGGGAAAGGGAGTAGATCCCCGGCAGGTCCGTAACCACCGCCTCCGGATGGCTGCGGATAGCGCCGTCCTTGCGGTCCACCGTTACCCCCGGGAAGTTGCCCACGTGCTGGTTGGAGCCGGTCAGCTGGTTAAAGAGGGTGGTTTTGCCGCAGTTCTGGTTGCCCGCCAGGGCAAAGGTCAGCCGCTCTCCCTCCGGGATCTGTCCGGCGCCGTCGTGGCGGTGGTAGCCGGCGGCCCCCACCAGCTCCCCCATTCCGGGGTGCTCCGCCGGGTGGGCCCGCCGCCGGGACGGGGGCCGGTCTGTCTTCTGGTGGAGACGCTCCACCTGGATCTTTTGGGCTTCATCCAGCCGCAGGGTCAGCTCGTATCCTCGCAGCTCAATCTGCACCGGGTCTCCCATCGGGGCGATCTTTTGCAGCGTTACTTCGGTTTTGGGGGTCAGGCCCATATCTAACAGGTGATGCCGCAGGGCTCCGCTTCCTCCTACCGTAAGGATATAGGCGCTCTGCCCCGGCTTTAGCTCATCCATTGTCATTTGATTGCCACCTCGCTTTTTACTACCGATATTGTACACTATTTGTGCGGGATGTACCAGTGGGGGCGGAAGATTTTGTGACAAATTTTGCGGGGGGTGGGGGTAAGGCGGGGGGAGGGAGCCCAAAATGTGCCTGCCGCCTGACGGGGAACGAAAGAGCCTGTCCCACAGGTTGTGCCCGCCGGGGGGGAGTGGCCAAAAGGCACAGATTATGGTATAAAAAAGACCACGAGAAGAAGCAAAATAGAAGCGGGAAAACAATGTCCGAAGTGCGGAAACGTAGAGAATCAGGTGAAAAAGGATACTTTCACTGTTGAGGGTGTCAACGCTGATCTGTACCACCATATTCCTACCCTTGCCCGAAGATGCAGGTGTTTTCCTCGAAAGCTGGAG
>JAAWGY010000313.1 GCA_022795575.1 Angelakisella sp.
CTCCGTTTCGTTGTGGAGAGGGCAAGGCTTTTAGGCCGGTGGTCCCAAAATGCGCCCGCCTCCAGCGCCTACGGCGCGCGGCGGGCTGTTTTGGGGAGATAGCGGCTACACCTAACCCCGGCCGCGGTTTGCGCTTCCCCGCCAGCAGGCTACATAACCGCAATAGCCCCCATCCCCACCAAAACGCCGCTGTTTAGAACCGCGGCCTCACGGCCTGCTGGACAACTCCTTGGGATAGGCCCCGTCTAATCGATAACGTCCTGGGGCGTTTCGCCCGCTGCGGCGGGCGACCAGGGCTCTGCCCTGGACCTGCAAGCCTTTGAAAAGGCTTGACCGAAACTTTTAGCGCCCTTCGGGCATGGTCGCGGGCAGATGGAGTGCTTACAACGCGCCCTGCTCCTCCAGCCGCAGCCGGTCCCTCACCTCGGTAAGGACAAACCCCAGCAGGTTCTTCCCCCGCCATTTCAGCGGATCCTCCGCCGCCGCGTTGCTCGCCCCCATCCCAATCCCCCAAACCCGGTCCCAGGGGCTGGCCTCCACCAGAATACGCTCCCCCGTCCCCAGCAAATACGCCCGCAGTGCCTCGTCCTGCCCAAACTTAGCCAAATTCCCCCGCAGGACAATCCCGTAGCAGCTCTCCCCCCAGACCTTGGCATCAAATCCCTGTACCTTCCGCCCATAGGCCCGCATAGCCCTGGGATCATCCGTCCCTAAAATGGCCTCCAGCATCTCCCCGTCCCCAAACAGCCGGGCCTTTTCCGCCATCATGTATTGCTCAGCGCAGTTGTACTCCACCCCGTCTATCGTAAAGCGCCCCATCCACCATTGGCTCAGGTATCCCCCCTCCGCCGTCGGCCGCCAAAAGAAATGGAATTGGTACTTCTCCCCCGCCAGAACCCCTTTCCGCAAAGTGTCAATGTCGTAACAGCTCATTTGGTTTGCTCCTCCCGTCTCCGTTGGTACAGCCGGGCCGGACGGTGCCCCGCCCGCTCGCTGTATTGCTCCGTTTCTGCCACCCAGGACGCAATCCGCTTGCGGAAAGCCGCCTTGGCCAGCCGCTTGCCTAAAATGACCTCGTACACCTGCTGTAGCTCGGTCAGCGTAAACAGCTCCGGCATCAGGTGGAAGGGCAGACCCGCCCGCTCCGCCTCCTGCCGCAGCCGCCAAAGAGCGTAGGCCAGGATCCTGCCGTGGTCAAACGCCAGCCCCTCGCTTTCCAGCAGCCGGAATTCCTCCGGCTCCCCAAAGGTCCCCCCGCCGCCGGGGCATCCCACCACCGCCCGGAGCCGGACCTCCCCTCCCTCCAGCGTAACCCGCAGAATACCCCCCTCCTCCGGCGGGCATACCACCCGGAACCAAGCCGCCTGCCGGGCGTCGTCCCCGCCCCGTACCGCCACCCGGCTCCCGTCGATCAGCGCCAGATGGGCGCAGCTCATCACCCAGGTACGCGGATCCCGCCCCGGCTCGCTGAATACCCCCAGCTGCCGCAGGTAAACCTGGCTAAGCCCCGTTTCCTCCGCCAGCTCCCGGGCCGCCGTCCGGCTCACCGTCTCCCCCGGGCGGACAAATCCCCCAGGCAGCGCCCAGTCCCCCAGGCAGGGGTGCCCTCCCCGCTGGATCAGCAGCAGCCGCAGCTCCGGCTCCGGCAGCTGCCGGTAGCTGTCTGCCTCCTCCCGGGCCACCGCAAACACCGCCATGTCGCAGGCCACCGATGGCCGGGGATAATCCGACGCCCGGTAAGCCGCCAAAAACTCCGCCTCGGTCAAGCCATCCCTGTCCCGCAGCAGCATCCCCCAGCACCTCCTCTTTATCTTAGTATTTGTCAGATAATATCTTGCGGATACTATCATAGTCCCAAAAAAAGGGATTGTCAAGGGGGCTTGGTCCTTTTTCCGATGGATCCGTCAAAAAAAGCTCCTGTTTTTTGGCTTTTTCTCCTGGCAAAAACATCCAAATGCAGTTGACAAGCGCCTCCGGCCCCTTTATACTGGTAGCAGGATAAAGACATGTGTTTTTGTCAAAAGGAAGACGGGGGTAATTACCATGAAGCTCATGTTTGCATCGGATATCCATGGCTCCCTTTACTGGGCGGAGGCCATGCGGGTTGCCTGGGCCCGGGAGGCGCCCGACAAACTCATCCTGCTGGGGGACCTCCTCTACCACGGCCCCCGCAACGATCTTCCCCGGGGGTACGACCCCAAGGGCGTAACTCAGCTGCTTGCCGGGATGAAGGAGGAGCTCCTCTGCGTCCGGGGCAACTGCGAGGCCGAGGTGGACCAGATGGTGCTTCCCTTCCCGGTAATGGCTGACTTCATGCCTCTTTGGCTGGGGGAGCGGATGGCCTTTGTCACCCATGGCCATCTTTACCACGAAGGCGCCCTGCCCATGCTGAAGCGGGGGGATCTGCTGATCCACGGCCACACCCATGTCCCCACCGTCCGTTGCCACCAGGAGGAGGGCTACACCTACATCAACCCCGGCTCCGTTTCCCTCCCCAAGGAGGACAGCCCCAACAGCTACATGGTTTACCAGGACGGCAGGTTCTCCATCCGCCAGATCACCGACGGCGTGGAGTTTATCGCCTACGAGGGGTAGTGTTGCGCTCTTAAAACGATGCCCGGGATTCTGGCGGTGGCCAGGGGCCCGGGCGTTTTTGTTGGCGGAAAGGGGGAGAGGGATGGAAGGGGACCGCTGCTGCTTTGTATATATGGTGCAGTGTGCGGATGGCAGCCTTTACACTGGCTGGACCACCTGCCTGGCCCGGCGGGTAGCGGCCCACAACGCCGGGCGGGGGGCCAAGTACACCCGCTCCCGGCGACCTGTCTGTTTGGTATGGGCTGAGTGCCAGCCGGATCCTTCGGCGGCGCTGCGCCGGGAAGCGGCGGTAAAGCGCCTTAGCCGGGAGCAAAAGCTGGCCCTGGTGGAGGCTGGCGGGGTGGTGGGGGAGGAAAGGCAGGAGCCCTTACAGCAGTGTCCCTGATGCTGCGGGATATGGGGCGGTGCCCAAAGCGGGTAGTTTGGTGTGGCGGTAGGCTTTTGGGGTGGGCGGGCCCAAAATGCGGCTGTTGCCCTCCGGGAAGCGAAGCAGCTGTCCCACAGGTTGTGCCCGCCGGGGCTACCCGGCCGCAGGTCCAGGGCCGCGCAGGCCCTGGTCGCTCCCGCAGGAGCGAAACTCCCCAGGACGGCT
>JAAWGY010000314.1 GCA_022795575.1 Angelakisella sp.
GCAAACCGCGGCCGGGGTTAGGAGTAGCCGCTTTCTCCCCAAAACAGCCCGCCGCGCGCCGCAGGCGCTGGAGGCGGGCGCATTTTGGGTTCGCCGGCCCCAAAGGCGTGTACCTTCGACGGCAACATCTGGCCTATTGTTCAGTCCTGCCCAAACCATCCAAGCGAAAATAACTGTGTAGACTGTAAAGTTCGTGAGAAAAGCCAAAAAACAAAAGCACTCAGGCGGAGGCAGCCCCATCCACCTAAATGCTTTTATCGTTATACACCAGCCGCTACTCCCCCCGGAGGCAGGCCAGCACCTCCGCGGCGTTGGTATCGGGCTTTACCTTGGGCATCACCTTCTGGATGCGGCCCTCCCGGTCGATGAGGAAGGTGGTGCGCACCACCCCCATGGAAACCTTGCCGTACAGCTTCTTTTCCTGCCATACCCCGTAGGCCTGGATGGCGGTAAGCTCCGGGTCGGCCAGGAGGAGGAAGGGGAGGCTGTATTTTTCGGCAAAGCGCTGGTGGGAGGCAGGCGAGTCCTTGCTGATGCCGATGACCACCGCGTCCAGGGCGGCAAACTCCCCGTAGGCCCCGGCAAAGGCGCAGGCCTGACGGGTACAGCCGGGGGTGTTGTCCTTGGGGTAAAAGTAGAGCACCACCTGCTTCCCCCGAAAGTCCCGGAGGGAAACCGGGACGCCGTCCTGGTTGGGCAGGGTAAAATCCGGCGCAATGGCCCCGGGCTGTAGCATAGCATCATGCCTCCTTCTTCCGTTATCCTTGGCAGAACACAGCGGATTATTCCTCGCTGCGGACCAGCTTGGCGATGGACTTGTAGATGGCGAAGGTGATAACCGAATTGATGCCCGCCTTGATGAAGTTAAAGGGAACGATCACCGGCAGCAGAATCTCCATCACCGCGGCACGGGGGGTGCCCATAAAGATGGGGGTAAAGATCAGGTTCCAAACGCACATGGCCAGCACCCATACAGCCACGCCTGCGGCCAACGCCATCACGGCACCGCCCCGGGTGCGCTTTACCCGGTAGATGTTGCCGGAGACCAGTACAAAGGTACCGGTGGCGAAGATGTGCATGATGATGCCGATGGGACCGCTGGCGGCGCTGACGGTAAGGCCCTGGATGACGCTGACCACAAGGGTAAGCAACAGGCCGCTTACCGGCCCGTAGAGGAAGGTGCAGATAAAGATGGAGATATCCGCCGGGTCGTACTCCAGAAAGGGGGCTGCGGGGAAGATGGGGAAGTGGACAACGGCCACCAGCATCACCGAAACGGCGGCCATCAGGCCCATGGCGGTAAGCTTGCGGGTGGATACCCGGGGACGGTTTGCGGGGGTGCTGTTCGCGCTGAGATTGGACATAACGATCCCTCCAAAAAAGTGTTTTGGGCCCTGGGGCGGAAAAAGCGGCCGCCCCAGCCGGACATTTTTTGGCTTGTTTTGGGAACAAGAAGGCCCCCTGTGCAGGCGTTTGGCTTGCGCAGGGGGCGTGTCGGCTGATTCCAGGGGGAACGCCCCCTGACCTCGGCTTCCGTTTCTTCCATCCAGACTGGGGCCGCCACCGGAAAGGTGGAGGCACTACACTGTTGGTACCGGATTCGCACCGGTTCTGCCCACCCCAAAGGGGCGCGCTCGCAGACCTGTGGCCCAAGGGCCCATCACTGCCAGTGGGGAATCTCACCCCGCCCTGAAACAAAACCATATTTACTATACCATATTCTGCGGTTTTGTCAAGGGGCTTTTTGGCGTTGCACGCCCCAGGCGGAAAAAGCTTTTTGTCTCCCGCAGCACCCCCGGCAGACGGGATCTTTCCGCAAGGCAAAAATGTCCGGCGGGCCGGGCGATGAAAAGCAGGCGTACCGGCTGCTCACCGCCCGGCCCGGCGCCGGACATCAAAGGATCTGCTGCTTTGCCTACGCCCCCAGGCGGAAGGCGGTGATGCTGGCCAGGGTGTCGCATTCCGATACACCGGCGATGCTAAACCCCCGGGAGGCGTGGAGGTGGACCTCGTCCCCCTCTGTCAGCCGCACCAGGGCCTGCCCCGCGGCGGTAAAGGGCTGGCCGGGGTTTTCCTTGTCTACATGACAGACCGAGCCAGGGACCGATTCCCCGCCGGCGTGGAGGCAAAGGGTGGTGCTTACCCGGGCGGCCACGGGGAAGGAGACCATATACTGGACCAGGTACATCCCCGCTTGGCTGGCCCGAAGGGAGCTGTCCTCAAAGAGCAGCCCCACGCTCTGGACCGAGGGGAGGAACGGCACCGGGCCGCCGCCGTTGGGCACGGTGAGCATCCCCTGCTGGTAGCCCATGGCGTAGTGGGGGATTCCGCCGCCGCTGCCCCCCGGCGGTCCCATGGGCCCGGGTTCCCCTTGGGGTCCCCGTTCGCCCTGGGGTCCGGGCTCCCCTTGGGGCCCCCGTTCCCCGGCAGGGCCGGGTTCCCCCTGGGGCCCTCGCTCCCCGGCGGGCCCGGGTTCCCCCTGTGGCCCCCGCTCTCCGGCGGGGCCGGGCTCCCCCTGTGGCCCCCGCTCCCCGGCAGGTCCGGGCTCCCCTTGGGGGCCGGGAATGCCGTCGGCGCCCTGGGGCCCGCGTGTTCCGGCGGGGCCCATGGGCCCCATGAGTCCGGCAGGTCCCTGGGGACCGGCAGGGCCGGCTTCACCGGGAGGTCCCGGTTCTCCGGCAGGCCCGGGGAAGCCCATAGGGCCCCGCTCTCCCGGTACCCCCGGCACTCCCTGGGGGCCCATGGGCCCGGGACATCCCCGCTGGCCGGGAGGCCCCATCCTTCCGGCAGGCCCCATGGGCCCCCTGGGTCCCGGCGGGCCGGGGGGACAGGCGGGAGGAAAGTTTCGACGGATCATCACAAAACGCCCCTTTCACAAAGCAGGATGAGGAGGGCGGCGCCGGTCAGGGAGGGATCCCTGCCGCCTGCCGCCAGGACACACGGAAAGCCTGGTCGAAATCTCCCTGCGCCACAGCGCAAAGCCATAGGTGCCCTTGGGGTACAGCGGCAGACCAATGGAAGGGCAGGGAGACTCTGAATAGGCTCTAAGAGCCTATTCAAGATCTCCCAGCACGCCGCCTGAACGGGTATTTTCCCGCCCTGCTGCGTTAAAAAATCTTGCAATACAGCAAGTATTCCTGCGATTTTTTGCCTTGCAGGACGAAAAAATACCC
>JAAWGY010000315.1 GCA_022795575.1 Angelakisella sp.
TTCCCCCCGCAGGGAATACAAATAGCCCCGCAGGGATAAGAGGGTATGGGGCGTTTGCCCCATCCGCTGGGAGGTCCAGGGGGAACCCCCTGGTGGGATCCTTAAGGGCAAAGCCCTTAAGTCGCTCTTTGGTTACTTTCTGTCGATACAGAAAGTGACCCCCCGCCGGGCAGGCGGTCAAGGCACAAACATTTTCAGTTACCCACCAGCCTAAGAAAGGCCACAAAACCACCAACCTGCCCCCATAACAACCTGGAGCAAAAGAACAACAAACAAAACACCCCCGCACCCCCCGTAGGGAATCAAAACCCGCCGGAGGCTCCTTGTCAGCCCAACCGGAAGGAGGGGTGGGCGCATTTTGAGGCCACCAGTCTAAAGGCCCTGCCCCCTGCACCGTCTTAGTGGTGGAACAGCCGAACCCCGGTAAAGCACATGACCATCCCGTACCGGTCGCAGGTATCGATCACCTGCTGGTCCCGGATGGAGCCGCCGGGCTGGGCGATGTACTGCACCCCGCTCTGCCGCGCCCGCTCCACGTTATCCCCAAAGGGGAAGAAGGCGTCGCTGCCCAGGGTAACGCTGGACATTTTCGCGATCCACTCCGCCTTCATCTCCGGGGTAAGCTCCGGCGGGCAGACGGTAAAGACGCCTTGCCAGCCGCCGTTTTGGGTGAAAGCGGTGGAATCGGCGATGTACAGGTCGATGGCGTTGTCCCGGTCGGGGCGGCGGAGATCCGCCGCAAAGGGCAGCTCCAGGACGGCGGGATGCTGGCGGAGCCACCAGATATCCGCCTTGTTGCCGGCAAGGCGGGTGCAGTGAATGCGGCTCTGCTGCCCCGCCCCCACCCCAATGGTCATGCCATCCTTGACGTAGCAGACCGAGTTGGACTGGGTGTACTTCAGGGTGATGAGGGAAAGGAGCATATCGTGCTTCGCCGGCAGGGGCAGCTCCCGGTTTTTGGTCACGATGTTCTGGAGCATCGCCTCGTCGATGGTCAGGTCGTTGTAGCCCTGCTCAAAGGTAATGCCGTAGATGCTCCGCCGCTCGATGGGGGCGGGGTGGTAATCGGGATCGATCTTTACCACGCTGTAGCCGCCCTTGCGCTTCTGGCGGAGGATTTCCAGGGCCTCCGGGGTGTAGCCCGGGGCGATGACGCCGTCGGAGACCTCCAGGGCCAGGTAGCGGGCGGTATCGGCATCGCAGGGATCGGAGAGGGCTGCCCAGTCCCCAAAGGAGCAGAGGCGGTCCGCCCCCCGGGCCCGGATGTAGGCGCAGGCGACGGGGGAAAGGTCCCCCTCCGGCACAAGGTACATTTTCCGCTCGGTATCGGTAAGGGGGCGGCCCAGGGCGGCGCCGGCGGGGCTGACGTGCTTAAAGGAGGCGGCGGCGGGGAGGCCGGTGGCCTGCTTTAGCGCCTTGACCAGCTGCCAGGAGTTGAGGGCATCCATAAAATTGATGTACCCCGGCTTGCCGTTGAGCACCTCCAAGGGGAGCTGGCCCTCCTCCATAAAGATCCGGGAGGGCTTTTGGTTGGGGTTGCAGCCATATTTGAGTTCCAGTTCGGTCATCTCTTCTCTCCTTCTCTTGCTTTTCTCGATTCACCGGGCCCCGGGAAAGGGCTCCGGATGGAGCTTGCCGTCCGGGCCCCGGCCAAAGGCGGAGCCGTAGGGGGCATCTATCACAGCGAGGATCTCCGGGTCGTAGTTAGCGATGGTGTTGAGGTGGAAAACGCCGCTGTTTTTGGGGTCATCCAGATAGTCCTGGTCCTCCTGGCCGGAGAAGAAGCGCCAGCCGCTATCGGGGAATTGGTCCCCCTCCGGCTCCTCCCGGTAGCAAAAGCCCACGCCCAGGTTCAGGACCGTTACCTGGTCGGTGGCAAAGCAGCCGGCGGGGCCCTCCCAGTCCCGGAGGAGGGGGCGGATATCGGGGGCGGGGATGGCGTAGGGCTTATCCTGGGGCGGGGCGTACCAGCGGGCGGACTGCCAGGCATCGGGGTTTTGCAGCAGCATCCGGACAAGGCTTAGGAAGAGCTTTTCCTCCTCCAGCAGCTCGTTGGGGGTGGCGCGGTGGAGGAGGTTCCAGAAGAGCTGCCCGGCCAGGAGGCTGACGGCGTACTCGTGCCAGCTGCGGAAGGTTTGGGCCTGGGCCACCCAGTAATCCCCCAGCTCCATGGCCTCCTCATGGGTCAGGATGCCGCAGGCCCGGGCCAGGAGGAGGTAGCCGGTACACTCGCTGATATCCCAGGCCAGGAAGCCATGGCGGCCCACCAGGGGGTAAAACTGGGCGGCGAAGTCCCGGAAGAGCTCCAGGTTTTTGCGCTCCGGGGGGGACATTTCCGCGGGGTCGAAGGGGGGACGGCCTTCCCAAAAGGCTTCAAAGTCCAGGTAATAGGTTTGGCAGCGGAGGTCCTGGTTGCAGAAGGTCAGCAGGGACTGGCGGTCGGTGATGTTGGCGACGGCCCGGAGGTGGTGGCGGCAGGTATCGGCATGGGCGGGGGTGGGGCAGGCGGGGAGGGTGATAAAGGCAGCGGGGTCGCCCTCCTTAAGGGGCGGGATGCCGGGGACCTTGCGGAGGGCGGGGAGGGCGGCCAGGAGGCAGAGAAACTGCTCCTTTTCGCAGGGGATGCGGGGGAGGGGGGGCTGCTGCTCGTACTCCCGGAGGAGGGCTTGGAGGGGAAGGGGGAGGTTTGACTGGGCGGGGTAGTAATCCCGCAGCTGGGAGATATCCATGGCTATGGAACGCTCCTTTCCGTGAGAGCCTGGATTTATGGCCGGGCAGCAGCAGGACCTGCCCGGGGGAATGCCCGAAGGGCGCTAAAAGTTTCGGTCAAGCCTTTTCAAAGGCTTGCGGGTCCAGGGCAGAGCCCTGGGCGCTCCCCGCAGGGAGCGAAAGGCTCTGGGGCGGCTGCAACAATGGCAGGGCTGGGGCCGAGGAGAACGGCCTCTGCGGAGGCCGACCTCTCCGTCGCCTGCGGGCGACACCTCCCCTTTCAGGGGAGGCACGGCCTTAAGTGCCGCCTTCGGCGGTTGGCCGTGGGGGGCTGCTTCGCAGCCCTTTGGGGGGACGGCCCCTGCGGGGGGAACCCCTCCGTCGCCTGCGGGCATCCCTTCGGGAACGTGCCCTACGGGCAACCTCCCCTTTCAGGGGAGGCCGGCCTAAGAG
>JAAWGY010000316.1 GCA_022795575.1 Angelakisella sp.
GCGTCCTGGGGAGTTTCGCTCCTGCGGGAGCGACCAGGGCCTGCGCGGCCCTGGACCTGCGGCCCGGTAGCCCGGGCGGGCACAACGTGAGGGACAGGCGGTCTCGTTTCCCTCAACGCACCCCCACCCTCAAAAATCCTGTTGACAAACCGCCGCCCCTGGGATTATAATGTTGCCAATAACTCAAAAGCTAAAATGCGTCGACTGGGGAAAGTAACAGTCCATGTCTGCCCACAGAGAGCCTCGGGAAGCTGAAAACGAGGCGGCAAACAGAACCGCGAAGTTCCCCCATGAGCAGCCGGGCTGAACCGCACCTCCCCCCGTAGGCCCCGCCGGAACCTCCACCGTTATCAGGAGGGGGATATGTTCGTATCCTGTCAAGCGGCGGCAGCCTTGCCGCAATTCGAGTGGTACCGTGGGCACAAACGCTCACCTCGACAAGCCCCCCATCCGGGGCCCCGAGGTGGGCTTTTTTGTTCCCCAAGGAAAGGACGGAGAAGGTTATGAAGGAATTGATGCTGGGCAACCAAGCCGTTGCCCAGGGCCTGTGGCAGGCAGGATGCCGCGTGGTGTCCAGCTACCCCGGCACCCCCAGCACCGAGATTACCGAGTACGCCAGTACATACCCGGAGCTGTACACCGAGTGGGCCCCCAATGAAAAGGTGGCCTACGAAGCCGCTATGGGCGCCTCCATCGGCGGGGCCCGGGCCTTTTGCGCCATGAAGCACGTGGGCCTTAACGTGGCGGCAGATCCCCTCTTTACCACCGCCTATACCGGCGTGGGGGGCGGCATGGTGGCCGCCGTGGCCGATGACCAGGGGATGCACTCCTCCCAGAACGAGCAGGACAGCCGCCGCTACGCCATCGCCGCCAAGGTCCCCATGCTGGAACCCGCCGACAGCCAGGAGTGCGCCGACTTTACCCAGGAGGCCTTCCGCATTTCGGAGGAGTACGACACCCCGGTGCTGCTGCGGCTCTCCACCCGTGTCAGCCATTCCCAAAGCCTGGTGGAAACCCGGGACCGGCAGGAGCAGCCCCTAAAGCCCTATGAAAAGGATCCCGGCAAATACGTAATGATGCCCGCCAACGCCAAAAAGCGCCGGGTGGTGGTGGAGGGCCGGATGGCCGCCCTGGAAAAGCTGGCCGAAACCACCCCCCTAAACCGGGTGGAACCGGGAAAGGACCGGCGGATTGGCATCATCACCGCCGGCATCTGCTACCAGTACGTCCGGGAAGCCATGCCAGACGCCCCTGTCCTGAAGCTGGGCCTGCTGAACCCCCTGCCGGTAAAGCTGATCCAGGACTTTGCCGAAACGGTGGAGGAGGTCATTGTGGCGGAGGAGCTGGACCCGGTGATTGAAAGCCACTGCGCCGCCATCGGGGTGCCGGTGCGGGGCAAGGAGCTGTTCGGCGCCATCGGGGAGCTGAGCCAGAACCTGATCCGGCAGAAGCTGCTGGGCCAGGCCCCGGCGGCAGGGTGCCGGTACCCGGGGGAGCTGCCGGTGCGCCCCCCCATCCTCTGTCCCGGCTGTCCCCACCGGGGGCTGTTCTACACCCTGAACCGGCTGGGGCTTACCGTCTTCGGGGACATCGGCTGCTACACCCTGGGGAGCCTGCCGCCCCTCTCCGCCATGGACACCACCCTCTGCATGGGGGCGTCGGTATCCGGGCTCCACGGCTTCCTCAAGGCCCGGCCGGAGGAGGCGGAAAAGGCGGTGGCGGTGATCGGGGACAGTACCTTTGTCCACAGCGGTATCACCGGCCTTATCGACACGGTGTACAACCAGGGGCTTTCCACCGTCATCATCCTGGATAACTCCATCACCGGCATGACGGGGCACCAGGAGAACCCCACCACCGGCAAGGACATCTACCACCAGCCCGCTCCCCGGCTCTCCATCGAGGGCATCTGCCGGGCGGCAGGGGTGGAAAAGGTGCTGGTGGCCGATCCCGGGGACCTGGGGGCCATCCGGGAGGCGGTGAAGGAGGCCCTGGCCTGGCGGGGGACCGCGGTGGTCATCGCCCGCCGGCCCTGCGCCCTGCTGCCGGGGGTGAAGCGTCTGCCGGCGCTGACGGTGGCAAAGGACCAGTGCATCGGCTGCCGGGCCTGTATGAGGATCGGCTGTCCCGCCATCAGCTTTGCCGGGGGCAAGGCCCGCATCGATGAGACGCTGTGTGTGGGCTGCGGGCTCTGCGTGGGGCTTTGCGGCAAATCGGCCATCAGGGAGGAGAGCGGGAAATGACAAAAAACATCATGATCGCCGGGGTGGGCGGCCAGGGGACGCTGCTGGCCAGCAAGCTTTTGGGCAGCCTGCTGATTGGGCAGGGGTACGATGTCAAGGTTTCGGAGGTCCACGGGATGGCCCAGCGGGGCGGATCGGTGGTTACTTACGTCCGGTACGGGGAACGGGTTGCCTCGCCCATTATCGACCGGGGGGAGGCGGACATTTTGGTGGCCTTTGAGCTGCTGGAGGCGGCCCGGTGGGCGGAGTATCTGCGGCCGGAGGGGGTGCTGATTGCCAACACCCAGCAGATTTTGCCCATGCCGGTGATTACCGGGGCGGCGGTGTATCCGGAGGATTTGGCCGAGAGGCTGCGGGAGGGCTGCGGCAGGGCTGTATTGGTGGATGCGCTGGCTCCGGCGGAGGAGGCCGGGAGCGCCAAGGCGGTAAACGTGGTGCTGATGGGGATCCTTTCCACAGTGCTGGGGATACCGGAGGCGGCGTGGATGGCAGCGCTGGAAAGGCAGCTGAAGCCTGCTTTGGTGGAGATGAACAAAAAGGCCTTTTATATTGGCAGGGCTATGGCGGAGAGATAGTGCTTGCCGCAGAGCCTGTCCATAACAGGCCCGCAGGGCGATAAAAGTTTCGGTCAAGCCTTTTCAAAGGCTTGCAGGTCCAGGGCAGCGCCCTGGTCGCTCCCCGCAGGGAGCGAAAGGCCCCAGGGCGGCTATAACGGCGGCGGGGCTATGGCAAGGGGTACGAGCCTTGCCTTATGGTGCACTGTGGGGGAACAGCGGCGCGCCCTACAGGGGAACGGTCCCTGCGGGGGGACCCCCTCCGTCGCCTGCGGGCGACACCTCCCCTTTCAGGGGAGGCCGGCCTAAGAGCCGCCTTCGGCGGTTGGCCGTGGGGGCTGCTTCGCAGCCCTTTG
>JAAWGY010000317.1 GCA_022795575.1 Angelakisella sp.
GCCAAAAACACAAGCCCTGCCGTCGTTATAGCCGTCCTGGGGAGTTTCGCTCCTGCGGGAGCGACCAGGGCCTGCGCGGCCCTGGACCTGCGGCCCGGTAGCCCGGGCGGGCACAAACCCGTGGGACAGGCCGCTTCGCTTCTCACAGGCGGCAGGCGCATTTTGGGCCCGCCAGCCCAAAACCTCAACCACCACACCCCCCACCCCCTTCCGCTCCACCCTTCCTGTTAACCTGCACAAAACGGAAAGCCGCTTTTTAGCGGTTTTCACGTTTTTTCGCGCCTTTTCGCTACTGTCCTGATAACCGTACAACCATTATGTTATACTTATCTTATAAAAATCAACCAGAAGGAGGCACCTTTTATGTCCGAATATCTCGCGCACATCAGCGACGACGGCCGAAAACAAACCGTTTTGGAGCACCTGGAGGGCACCGCCCGGCTGGCAGAAGCGTTTGCCCGGCCCTTTGGGGCGGGGGAGCTGGCCCGGCAAGCTGCACTGGCCCACGATATCGGCAAGTATACCCAGGGGTTCCAGAACAGGCTCCGGGGCGGCAGTATCGTGGACCATTCCACCGCCGGGGCGGTGGAGCTGCAAAAGGCCGGCAACCTATACGGCGCCTTCTGCGCGGCGGGGCACCACGCCGGCCTGCCGGACGGAGGAAGCCCCCGGGACGAGGGGGGACCTTCCCTCTTGGGGCGGCTCAAAAGGGGCGCCCCGGAGGACTACTCCCCTTACCTGGCGGATTTCCGGCTGCCCCAAGCCTCACCGCCCCGCCTCCCGGGCTTTGCAGGGGCCTTTTTTACCCGGATGCTCTTCTCCTGCCTGGTGGACGCCGACTTTTTGGATACCGAAGCGTTTCTGTCCGGGGGCACCGTCCCCCGGGGAACGGGGGAGCCCATCCCCGCCCTTCTCCAAAAGCTGCAAAGCCACACCGCCGGATGGCTCCGGGAACCCAAGGGGGAGCTGAACCGGCTGCGAAGCGATATTCTGCGGCGGTGCATCGAGACGGGAAGGCAGGGGGAACCGGGCCTGTACAGCCTTACCGTGCCCACCGGCGGGGGAAAAACCGTCTCCTCCCTCTCCTTCGCCCTGGAGCACGCCGCTGCACGGGGCAAGCGGCGGGTGGTCTATGTCATCCCCTACACCAGCATCATCGAGCAGACGGCGGAGGTCTTCCGGGGCATTTTGGGGCCGGAGAACGTCCTGGAACACCACGCCTCCGCCAACCTGGACCAGACCGGCGACAGCGACCAGCTCCGGGAGCGGCTGCGGCTGGCGGCGGAAAACTGGGACGCCCCGGTGATCGTCACCACCGGCGTCCAGTTCTTTGAATCCCTCTTTGCCAACCGCACCTCCCGGTGCCGCAAGCTGCACCGCCTGGCCGAAAGCGTCATCATCTTTGACGAGGCCCAGATGCTCCCCCTCCCTTACCTCCTCCCCTGCCTGCGGGCCATCCGCTGCCTGGTGGAGGGCTACGGCGTCACCGCTGTACTCTGCACCGCCACCCAGCCCTCCCTGGAGAAGTTCTTCCCCGGCCTGCCGGTGCGGGAGCTCTGCCCCGATGTCCAGGCCCTCTCGGAGGCCTTCCGGCGAACCACCCTCCGCCCCGCGGGGGAGTTGACACCGGCGGAGCTGGCCAGCCTGATGGAGGCCCACACCGCCGCCCTCTCCATCCTCAACAGCCGGGCAGGGGCGGTGGAGCTGTTCCGGCTGCTGCCGGAGGAGGGACGGTACTGCCTCACCACCCTGATGTCCCCCGCCCACCGGCGGCGGGTGCTGGCCGAAATCCGCCAGCGGCTCAAAGAGGGCCTCCCCTGCCGGGTGGCGGCCACCTCCCTGGTGGAGGCCGGGGTGGACCTGGACTTCCCCGCCGTCTACCGGGAGGAGGCGGGGCTGGATTCCATCCTCCAGGCCGCCGGCCGGTGCAACCGGGAGGGGAAGCGCCCGGCGGAGCAAAGCCTCGTCACCGTCTTTTCCCTCCCGGGCCGGATCCCCGATGAGCTGGCCCAGGGCCGGAGCCTCTTCCGGGAAACGGCTCGGGAGGTGGAGGACGCCGCCTCCCCCGAGGCGGTGCGCCGGTACTTCGATAAGCTCCACAGCCTCCGGGGGGAGGCCCTGGACCGGGAGGGGATCATCGACGCCTTTGAAAAGGGAATCCGGGGCTGCGGGATGCCCTTTACCCAGGTGGCGGAGCGGTTCCGGATGATCCAATCGGGAACCTGCCAGGTGTTTATCCCGCTGCCGGGGAGCATCAACGAGAGGGAGCGGGCAGAGGAGGAAAAGGCCCTTGGGGCGCTGAAAGCCGCCCTCCTGGCCGGCAACGCCTCCCGGAAGCTGCTGCGCCAGGCGGGGCAGTACATGGTAAGCGTCTACCCCGGGCACCTCCGGGAGCTGCTGGACACCGGCGCCGCCGTCCTGGCTCCAGGGGAGATTGCCGTCCTCACCGATACCTCCCGCTACGACGAGGCGGTGGGGCTGGGCCTTCCCGCAGGCGGCGGGCAGGGGCTGTTCTTCTAAATAAAACGGAGACAGGCGGAAGGGCAGGACGTTACCGCCCTGCCCTTCCGCCTTTTTCGGGAAAAAACACTCTCCAGTTTACTATTTCAATCCACCCTAAAAAGGGACATTTCCTATTATATCTTTCGCCCTATTCAATTTCAATGAAAATACAATTTTCCAGATTACTAAAAATTTTTCTTGACACGTCATTTTTAGTCTGATATACTGTTGTCACAGGGAAATTATCCCAATTACGGAAGGAGGTTGATACCATGCCGCCATAGCAAACCGCAGTGTGAAGGTAAACCGCCGCTCCCCCTTTGGGGGGAGCCCGGCTTCAAAATAACTTTGGTACGAAAGGAGTGATCCCATGATACAGGTGGAAGTGTGGGGGGACTACGCCCTCTTCTCCCGGCCGGAGCTAAAGGTGGAGCGGATGTCCTACGACGTGATGACCCCCTCGGCGGCCCGGGGCATTCTGGAGGCCGTCTACTGGCACCCGGGGATGAAGTGGGTTATCGAGCGAATCCATGTGCTGGCCCCCATCCGCTTTACCAGCGTGCGGCGCAACGAGGTCCTCTCCCCCATCTCGGCCCAAAACGTCCGTACCGCCATGACCGGGGGGAAAAAGGACCTGTACCTCAGCGC
>JAAWGY010000318.1 GCA_022795575.1 Angelakisella sp.
ACTTGAAAGCCATCAAGGCTTCCTGCGTTTTTGGGGCTTCGGCAGCTGAAAAAGCTCCTCGCCCAGCTGTATGTCGCCAATTCTGATGATTGCTATAAATGAGGAAGGGAGAACCAGCCATGGATTTTAGAAGCCTGCTGCAAACGGGGGAGTATGTCCTGCTGGACGGGGCTATGGGCACCATGCTCCAGGGGAAGGGGATGCCCATGGGGGCGGTGCCGGAGACGATGAACCTGCTTCACCCGGAGTGGCTTGTGGAGATCCACCGGCGGTACATCGAGGCTGGCGCCCGGGTGGTGTACGCCAACACCTTTGGGGCCAGCCCCTACAAGGCCCAGGGCTGCGGCCATTCCCCGGAGGAGCTGATTGCCGCCGGGGTGGCCCTGGCCAAGGAGGCGGCGGGGAACCGGGCCCTGGTGGCGCTGGATATCGGCCCCCTGGGCCAGCTGCTGGAGCCCACCGGCACCCTCTCCTTTGAGGAAGCCTACGACGCCTTTGCCCGGCAGGTGCGGGCGGGGGCCGCCGCCGGGGCGGACCTTGCCGCCATCGAGACGATGACCGACCTTGCCGAGACGCGGGCGGCGCTGCTGGCGGTAAAGGAAAACTCGGCGCTGCCGGTGCTCTGCACCATGACCTTTGAGGGGAACGGGCGTACCTTTACCGGCTGCTCGGTAGCGGCCATGGCCCTTACCCTCACCGGCCTTGGGGCGGATGCCATCGGCATCAACTGCTCCCTGGGCCCCCGGGAGCTGCTGCCCCTGGCGGAGGAGCTGCGGCGCTGGACCCATCTGCCCCTGGTGATGAAGCCCAACGCCGGCCTGCCGGAGCCGGGAAGCAACCGGTACGACATCGGGCCGGGGGAGTTTGGGGAGGCCATGGCACGGCTGGCGGAATTGGGGGTGCAGGTGCTGGGGGGCTGCTGCGGCACCACCCCGGACTACATCGCCGCCCTAAGAGGCGCTATAAAGGCAGTCCCCTTTACACGGCAGCAGTTCCCTGTTCCCCCGGCGGTATGCAGCGCCAGCCGGGTGGTGACGCTGGACCGGGTGCGGGTGGTTGGGGAGCGGATCAATCCCACCGGCAAAAAGCGGTTCAAGGAGGCCCTCAAAAACCGGGAGCTGGACTACATTTTGGCCCAGGGGCTGGAGCAGGCAGCCGCCGGGGCGGATATCTTAGACGTCAATGTTGGCCTGCCGGAGATTGACGAAAGGGCCACCATGGTAACGGTGGTGCGGGCCTTACAGGGGGTGGTGGAGCTGCCCCTACAGCTGGATTCCTCCAGCCCGGCGGTGCTGGAGGCCGCGCTGCGGGCCTGCCACGGCAAGGCCATTGTCAACTCGGTAAACGGCGACAAGGAAACGCTGGAGGCGGTGCTGCCGCTGGTGAAGAAATACGGCGCGGCGGTGGTGGGGCTCACCCTGGACCATCGGGGCATCCTGAAAACCGCCGGGGAACGGCTGGAGATCGCCAGGACCATCCTGGACGCCGCCCTTGCCCATGGCATTCCCCGGGGGGATGTCTGCATCGACTGCCTTACCCTTACTGCCAGCGCCGAGCAGGACTCGGTGCTGGAGACGCTGCGGGCGGTGCGGATGGTGCGGGAGGAGCTGGGGTGTCCCACTGTGCTGGGGGTCAGCAACATTTCCTTTGGCCTACCGGGGCGGGAGATCATCAACCCGGCCTTTCTCACCCTTGCCCTGGGGGCGGGGCTTACCCTGCCCATCCTAAACCCCAACGCTGCCGCCATGATGGGGGCGGTGCGGGCCTGGAGGCTTCTTTCCGGGGAGGACAGGGACTGCCGGGAATTTGTGGCCTGCTACGGCAAGGCCGGGCCGGCGCCGGCTGCGGCGTCTGCTCCGGCGGGGGTCAGCCTGGATTACGCGGTGGAGCACGGGCTGAAACGGGAGGCTGCGGCGCTGACGGAGGCGTTGCTGAAGGAGCTGGCCCCTATGGAGATTGTGGACCAGAGGCTAATTCCGCCCTTGGACCGGGCGGGGGTGGCCTTTGAGAAGGGGGAGATTTTTCTGCCCCAGCTGATCCAGTGCGCCGGGGCGGCACAGGCGGCCTTTGAGGTGATCAAGGGCAGGCTGGCGGGGGAGAGCGGCGGGGTGAGCAAGGGGAAGATTGTTCTTGCCACGGTGCAGGGGGATATCCACGACATTGGCAAGAACATTGTCAAGATTTTGCTGGAAAACTACGGTTATACGGTGCTGGACCTGGGGAAGGATGTTTCGCCCCGGGCGGTGGCTGATGCGGTGCGGGAAAGCGGGGCGCCGCTGGTGGGGCTTTCGGCGCTGATGACCACTACTCTGGGGAGCATGGAGGCCACCATTGCGCTGTTGCGGCGGGAGGGGCTTGCCTGCCGGGTGATGGTGGGGGGGGCGGTGCTTACGCCGGAGTATGCCGCTAAGATTGGGGCGGATTGGTATGCCCGGGATGCTAAGGAATCGGTGGATATTGCGAAAGGGGTGTTTGGGGAGGGGCGGTAGAACAGGGGCCTGTCCCATAGGTTTGTGCCCGCCCGGGCCACCGGGCCGCAGGTCCAGGGCCGCGCAGGCCCTGGTCGCTCCCGCAGGAGCGAAACTCCCCAGGCTGACTATAACAATAGCAGGGCTTGTGTTTTTGGCACAGGCCCTGCTGTTTTGTTGTAGGCCGTTAGGCCGCAGTTTTGGGCAGTGGCGTTTTGGTGAGGATGGGGGCAATGGCGGTTCGGTAGCCACCTGACGGGGAAGCACAAACCGCGGCCGGGGTTAGGGGTAGGGCCTTTCTCCCCAAAACAGCCCGCCGCGCGCCGCAGGCGCTGGAGGCGGGCGCATTTTGGGACCACCGGCGTAAAGGCCTGTCCGTTCGCAGCTTAGCTGTCCTTTTGCGAAAGGTGCTTGCTGTTTTAAGGTGCCTCCGGCGGATTTTTTATTCCCTGCGGGGGGAGCGTGGGCGCTTTGTTTGTTGCCCTGTTGCTCCGTTTCATTGTGTGGCCAGGTTGGTGGTTTTTTGTGGCCTTTCTTGGGCAAGTGCGTAACTGAAGATGTACATTCCTTGACCGCCTACCCGGCGGGGGGTCACTTTCTGGTTCGCCAGAAAGTAACCAAAGAGCGACCAGGGCTGCGCCC
>JAAWGY010000319.1 GCA_022795575.1 Angelakisella sp.
CGGGCTGTTTTGGGGAGAAAGCGGCTACTCCTAACCCCGGCCGCGGTTTGCGCTTCCCCGTCAGGCGGCTACATAACCGCAATAGCCCCCATCCTCACCAATAAGCAGCTGTTAAAAACCGCGGCCTGACGGCCTACAATAGAACGGCAGGGCCTGTGCCAAAAACACAAGCCCTGCCGTTTGTGATAGCCGTCCTGGGGAGTTTCGCTCCTGCGGGAGCGACCAGGGCCTGCGCGGCCCTGGACCTGCGGCCGGGAAGCCCCGGCGGGCACATAGCAGACGGTAAGGTCAACCGCTTTAGTAATACCGTGCCGTCACACCAGCCGCGCAATCAGCGATACCCCCACCCTTACCGCTTAGCCAGCCAAGTACCCTTCCCTTGCGGAAACACGCCATCTATGCTATAGTATAAAAAACGATATTATCGAGGGAGTGTGGCAAAAAATGGCGCTGAAAGCGGAAGAAATCAAACGGGTAAAGGGGGAGGGCTTCCTCCTGAACCGAGGGACCGAACAGTTTAACGGGCGCATCATCACCGAAAACGGTACCCTTACCGCCCGGCAGCTGGTCAAGGTAGGGGAGGCCGCCGAAAAATTCGGCAGCGGCACCGTTGCCTTTACCACCCGGATGACGGTGGAGATCCCCGGCATCCCCTACGACAGCATCCCCGCCTTCCAGGACTTTTTGGCGGAGGAGGGGATGGTGACAGGCGGCACCGGGGCCAAGGTTCGCCCTGTCATCGTCTGCAAGGGCACAACCTGTGTCTTTGGCCTCTATGATACCCAGGGCCTGGCCAAGGAGCTGCACCGGCTTTACTACAAGGGCTACCATGGGGTGGCGCTCCCCCACAAGTTTAAGATTGGGGTGGGGGGCTGCCCCAACAACTGCTGTAAGCCGGACCTGAACGATATCGGCATTGTGGGCCAGCGGGCCGTTACATACAACGAGGAGCTGTGCCGGGGCTGCAAGGTCTGCCAGGTGGAAAAGGCCTGCCCCATGGGGGCGGCTCTGCTGGAGGAGGGGGGAAGGCTGGCCCTTTCCCAGGAGGCCTGCAACCACTGCGGCCGGTGCGTGGGGAGCTGTCCCTTTGGGGCCGTCACCGAGGCGGGGACCTTCTACAAGGTGTATGTAGGGGGCCGCTGGGGCAAGCAGGTACGGATTGGCACCCCCCTTTCCCGCCTCTTTTCCCGGGAGGAGGTCATCGCCCTGGTGGAAAAGGCCATCCTCCTCTTCAAAAAGGAGGGGCTGCCCGGGGAGCGGTTCGGCTCCACGGTGGAGCGGCTGGGGCTGGAGCGGACGGAGGAGTGCCTTTGCTCCGATGAGCTGCTGCGACAGAAGGGGGAGATCCTGGGCGGGCAATAGCATCCTCCGCCGGTCCGTGTAAACACAGGGAAAAGGTAACATCAATGAAACCAAACAAGAAAGAAACCATCACAAAAAAGCTGTTCCGGCTGCTGTTCCACCGGATGGTGCTGGTGGGGGCGGCGATACTGGCCCAGCTGGTGATCCTGCTGGTGATGCTGCTGCGGTTTGAGGAATACTTCGTCTACTTTTACGGCATCAGCATCACCATCAGCGTGGCGGCGGTGCTGTACATCAACAACAACCGCAGTAATCCCGCCTATAAGATCGCCTGGATCATCCCCATTCTGCTGATGCCGGTTTTTGGCGGCATCATCTACCTGATGCTGGGGGGCAACCGGGTAAGCGCCCGGGAGCGCCGCCGGATGCTGTCCCTGGAGAAGAGCTTTGAAGGGATCCATAGCTTTGACCAGATCATCGCCGCCGCGGAGGAGAACAGCCGGCTGCTCCGGGAGCTTTCGGCCGATGCCGCCAACCAGTCGGAATACATCCGCCGCATTGCCGGCACGCCGGCCTTTCGGGGGACCTCGGCGGAGTACCTGCCCCTGGGGGAGGTAAAGTTCCGGCGGATGCTGGAGGAGCTGGAAAAGGCGGAGCACTACATCTTCCTGGAATACTTCATCATTCAGGAAGGGGAGATGTGGGACACCATCCTCCGGGTGCTGGAGCGGAAGGCCCGGGCGGGGGTGGATGTACGGGTGATGTACGACGACCTGGGCTGTATGCTGACGCTGCCGGCCCACTACAAGCGGGTGCTGGAGGAGAAGGGCATCCGGTGCTGCGTCTTTAACCCCTTTCTGCCCATCCTTTCCAGCCGGCTTAACAACCGGGACCACCGCAAGATCTGTGTCATCGACGGGTACATTGGCTTTACCGGGGGGATCAACCTGGCGGACGAATACATCAACGCCTACCCCAAGCACGGCCACTGGAAGGACACTGCGGTTCTTCTGCGGGGGGAGGCGGTTTGGGGTCTTACCATGATGTTCCTTTCGCTTTGGGACTACGTACAGGGGACGGAGGAGGACTACTCCCTGTACCTTCCCGGGCGGTACCAGCCGGGGCCGGTGCCGGACGACGGGTTTATACAGCCCTTTACCGACAGTCCCCTGGACGACGAGCCGGTAGGGGAGACGGTTTACCTCAACCTCATCAACAAGGCGGACCGGTACGTGTACATTACCACGCCCTACCTTATCATCAGCAACGAGATGATTACGGCGCTTTGCACGGCGGCTAAATCGGGGCTGGATGTACGGATTATTACGCCCCATGCGGCGGATAAGTGGTATGTTCACGCGGTTACGCGGGCTTACTACGAGGTGCTGGTGGAGGCGGGGGTGCGGATCTTTGAGTACACGCCGGGGTTTATTCATGCCAAGACCTTTACGGTGGATGATGAATACGGGGTGGTGGGGACCATCAACCTGGATTTCCGGAGCTTGTATCTGCACTTTGAGTGTGCGGCGTGGATGTACCGGTGCGGGTGTATTCCGCAGATGCGGGAGGATTTTCTGGCGACGCAGGCGGTGAGCCAGGAGGTGACGCTGGCGGAATGCCGGCGGGTGCCGGCGGTGGTGCGGGTGGTGCGGGGTGTGCTGCGGATGTTTGCGCCGCTGATGTAGCGCGTAGCAGCCTGTCCCACAGGTTGTGCCCCCTCCGCCCTCCGGGGGAGCCCTATGGGAAAGAGAACCGCCTGTCCCACAGGTTGTGCCCGCCCGGGCTACCGGGCCGCAGGTCCAGGGCCG
>JAAWGY010000320.1 GCA_022795575.1 Angelakisella sp.
GGGGCCCTCTGCGGAGGGCCCGGGGGCCTTCGGCCCGCCACGCCCCACGGGGGAACCAGTTCCCCCGTGTGCCCCCTCCGCCCTCCGGGGGAGCCCTATAGGAAAGAGAGCAGCCTGTCCCACAGGTTGTGCCCGCCCGGGCCACCGGGCCGCGGGTCCAGGGCCGCGCAGGCCCTGGTCGCTCCCGCAGGAGCGAAACTCCCCAGGTTGACTATGATAACGGCAGGGCTTGTGTTTTTGGCACAGGCCCTGCCGTTCTGTTGTAGGCCGTTAGGCCGCGGTTTTGGGCAGCTGCTTTTGGGTGAGGATGGGGGCTATTGCGGTTATGTAGCCTGCTGGCGGGGAAGCGCAAACCGCGGCCGGGGTTAGGAGTGCCCGCTATCTCCCCAAAACAGCCCGCCGCGCGCCGTAGGCGCTGGAGGCGGGCGCATTTTGGGTTCAGCGGCCTAAAAGGCTGTTAATTTGCAGCTTATCTGTCCTTTTGCGAAAGGTGCCTGCTGTTTTTCTGCGTTGGGTTAGGTGGGGCAGGCCTTTGGTTTTAGCGGCCTTTTTTAGGCAGTGCGTAACTGAAAAGGTGCCTCCGGCGGATTTCGATTTCCTGCGGGGGGACAGGCTCCAGCGGCCTTGCAAGGTTGCCGGTATCGCCCGCTCCCTCCTTCCGGTTGGCCTGACAAGGTGCCTCCGGCGGATCCAATTCCCTGCGGGGGGAGCGTGGGTACTTTGCTTATTGTTCTCTTGCTCCGTTTTGTTGTGAGGGACAGGTTGGTGGTTTTTGTGGCCTTTCTTAGGCAGTACGTAACTAAAGATGTACCCGCCTTGACCGCCTACCCAGCGGGAGAAGAACCCTTCCGGCCTTCGGCCTGCGGAGCTGCCTCCCGGCAGGGCGGAAGTGGGGGTAGGTGGGCTTGCTGTTTTATGGCTATGTTCGGTTGTAGCGGCAGGCGCATTTTGGGCCCACCCGCCCAAAAGCCCTGCCGCTATCCCCTACTCCTCCATCGCAATCGCTGCCAGCGTTATCCCGGTATAGTAATGGGTAAGAATCCCGTCAAACCCCCACCCCTGCCGCGCCAGATAATCCGCCCCCGCCTGGCTCAACCCCGCCCCGTGGCCATACCCTCGCACGTAAAAGGTGTAACCGGTGTGGGTCCGCTCCAGCTCAAAGGCGGCGCTCCGCAGCCCCAGGAGATTCCGCAGCTGGTTCCCGCTCAGCGTCACACTCCCTGCCCGGATAGCTGTAACATACCCCGCCGGCGACCGGTCCTCTACCTCCAGCCAGGTGGCGGCGTCGGGCAGCAGCTTTGCCCCCGCCTGGGTGAGCAGCTCCTTTAGCTCCCCGTCGGTGAGGATCACCGTGCTTTTGTACCCCGGCGCCAAAATATCCCAGCTGCTGTCCACCTCCACCAGGTAGGGTAGTCCCCTTTCCCAAATGTTCTCCGCCGCCTCGGTGGTGGTGCCGGCGCTGATGGCGTGGTAGGCGGCGGCGATGGGCTCCCCGTCGTAAAGGGCCACGCACCGGCAGGCCTCCCGAGCTGCCTCGGTGATCCGTTCCCAGCTGTAATCAAAGATCTCGCCGTAAAACTCCCGGGCGGTTTCCTCGGTCATGTAGCCCAGCCTCTGGCCGGGGTCCGCAGCGAAATCTGCCCCCTTCAGGGCTGGGTCCCGCTGCTTTTCCGGCAGCGACCGCTGGGCGATTGCCTGGTGCAGGCCGTAGGTAAGCGCCGCCACCCCCTGGGCTTTCAGCGCTTCCATGTGGTAGTCCGCCGGCATTTCGGCGGCGATGGCGTACTGGGTGTATTGCAGGAGGGAGAGCTCCGCCACCTCCCCGGTGCCCTGGTCCAGGATTCGCAACGTCTCCACCGGGGTGTGCCAAAGGCCACTGACTCCCGCAGGGAGGGCGTCCTCCTCCCCCTGGGCCGGTGGCTCCTGGGGGGTAGCGGAGGCGCTGCCGGGAGCCTCGGCGGGGGCAGAGGAGGATTCCTCCGGCAGGGGGGTGTCCTCCTGCTTTTGGGTGGGAACCGCCTCCGGGACGCTGCCGGTGCTCTGCGCGGTGGGAGTAGAGACGGGCAGGGACACCGGCCCGGAGGGCTCGGTCAGCAGCGGCTGTCCGGACCAGAGGAGCACCGCCGCCGGGATGGCCGCCATTGCGGCGCCCACCGCCCCCAGCAGAATCAGATCGCCTTTCACCAAAACACCTCCCTAAGAGCCTGTCCTAATAAATAATATGAAAAAAGATGGGAAGATATGCAGATGCACCGCCGCCGGGGCAAAAAAGCACCGCGTCCGGCTATTGCGGGAATAACCGGACGCGGCCTTTCGCCGCTCTCTGCGGCGCTGTCACCGGTCAGCCTCAGCCCAGGATATGGTCCGCCATGCTGTCCACAACGCCGTTGACAACGTCGGTCATCACCCGTCCGGCCTTGGCTGCCGTCTTCTTTAACGCTTTGCGCTGGCCCTTCATGGACCGGGCGTTCATCATATAAGCCGCCGCGCCAACCGCTGCCGCCGTAGCGGCCAGCCCGGCCGCTGTCGAGATCCCGTTCTTGTTCATCTCGCCTGCTCCTTCCCACTTTGTTTTTCCGGAAAAGTTCCCCTTTCCAGATACCTATATTCTTCTCCCGCCGCCGGCGCTCTACCCGATGCACTTTCTTCCAGGGGCTTGTTGGATGTTTTTTGTGTGGTTGGTTTATCTGCGTTTTTTGTTTTGCGGGGAGGTTTGGTGTGACAGGCAGGCTTTTAAGCCGGCGGGTCCAAAATGCGCCCGCCCCCACAATCAAACAAAGCCACAAACCTGTAAGCCCATCCCATACCACTTTCCCGCCGCCCGGCGGTGGCCCTGTAGTCCGGAGGCCAGAGGGATTCTTCCCCCCGCGGGGAATTAGATCCGCCGGAGGCACCTTTTCAGTTACGCACTGCCTAAGAAAGGTCACTAAAACCAAAGGCCTGCCCCACCTAACCGCAAAAACCAGCAAGCACCCTTCGCAAAAGGATAGAAAAGCTGTGAATGGACAGGCTTTTAGGCCGGTGGTCCCAAAATGCGCCTGCCTCCAGCGCCTGCGGCGCGCGGCAGGCTGTTTTGGGGAGAAAGGCCCTACCCCTAACCCCG
>JAAWGY010000321.1 GCA_022795575.1 Angelakisella sp.
TCGCCAGAAAGTAACCAAAGAGCGACCAGGGCTGCGCCCTGGACCCGACGGCCAAAGGCGTCAGTCGCTTGGGGAGCGCTCCCCTTACGCCGCCTGGACTGCTTGGGCTCGGTTCTTCTGCTTGGGTGACAGCCTCAATCTCAACGTGTGGTTGCTCGATGCTTGGTTGGGCGGCTGGCCCTGCTGAGGGATAGCCCCCAGCAGCCTTGCAAGGGGAGCGTAATGGCCCGCTCCCTCCTTCCGGTTGGCCTGACAAGGTGCCTCCGGCGGATCTGATTCCCTGCGGGGGGGTCCCTCCCTTTGGTCGGGTGGAGCCTCCGGCGGATCTGATTCCCTGCGGGGGAATCCCTCCCTTCGGTCGGTGGTGCCTCCGGCGGATCCAATTCCCTGCGGGGGGTTCCCTCCCTTTGGTCGGGTGGAGCCTCCGGCGGATCTGATTCCCTGTGGGGGGAATTTTTCTCCGGCCTTCGGCCTTCGGGGCCGCCGCTGGGCGGCGGGGAGTGGGGACGGGTGGGATGGCTTGCTGGTTTGTGGCTTTGGTTGGTTGTGGGGGCGGGCCCATTTTGGGAGCACCAGCCTAAAGCCTGCCCCTCTATCCATGCTCCAGAACAGGGTGCGCAGGCCTTTCACGCTCCCCATAACGCCTTAGCGCCTCCTGCCAAAAAACCAAGCCAAAGCAACACACACCGCAATCCCAATTCCATATGGAATACATAGCAGAAAAGCAGTATCCGCCGGGGCGCTGCACCCTGCGTACTGCCCGCACCACCAGAGAGAGGCGTAATTGTAGGCAACCACAGCGCACATCACGTTGGACAGCAGCACCGCAAAGGCGGCGAAAAGATAGGTCAGGTGCTTCTTCATCGCAAATACCTCCTGTGTCTATTTTTTGGAGAAGATCATCATCATGCCCAGCAGCAGTAGCAGCACAAACAGGGCAATGAGGATTCCGGTCCCGTTAAGGGTGATTACCGACGATTGGTTGAGCTGGTCAACGGACGTTGGGTGTATCACCGTCAACAGCCCAAACAGGAGCAGGCAAACAGCGCCGGTTATACAAAGGCAGATGCCTGCTTTGCTTTCTCCCTTGGGCAGAGGCGCCGGACTGCCCTTTTCCTCTGCTGTATGGCCGGGGGCAGCTTGGTTCTCGGTAAGCTCGTCTATCGTAACCTGAAAGCACTCGCTTAGCGCCTTGAGCTTATCCAATTCCGGCGTTGACAGCCCCCCTTCCCACTTTGAGATCGCCTGCCTGGAAACGCCGATTTTTTCCGCAAGCTGTTCCTGGGAAAGGCCGTTCTTTCGTCTGAGGGCGTATATTTTTTCTGACAACATCGATGCTACCTCCTTGCCAAAAGGATACCGCAATTCCCTGTGGCACGCTATCAACTGCCCCTGGCGCTTCCGCAACCGGTGGTTGCATCCCGTAAATTGCTCCCTCTATTATACAGCATTTTCGATGCAAGCGGCGGGCTTTCCTTCGGCAGCTTTGGGGATCCCCCTTGACATGGAGTCCACTCCAGCCTGTATAATGGGGCTATCACAGAAAAAGGAGCGTGCTTTTATGGTCTACAAAAAATTCCAGGACCTCCGCCTTTCCGCCCTGGGGATGGGCGCCATGCGCCTGCCTGTTGTGGAGGGAAAGGACTCCCACATCGACGAAGCGGCCGCCCGCCAGATGGTGGCCGCGGCTATGGCCGGGGGGATCAACTACTATGATACCGCTTGGGGCTACCACGGGGGGCAGTCCGAGCCTGTTATGGGCCGGCTGCTGCGGGATTATCCCCGGGAAAGCTTTTACCTGGCCACCAAATTCCCCGGCTACGACCTCTCCAATATGGACAAGGTGGAGGAGATTTTTACAGCGCAGCTGGAGCGGTGCCAGGTGGATTTCTTCGACTTCTATCTTTTCCATAATGTTTGCGAAATGAACATCGACCACTACCTGAACCCCGACTATGGCATCCACCGCTACCTGATGGAGCAGAAGCGGAGGGGGCGGATCCGCCATCTGGGTTTTTCCGCCCACGGCGGTATCGAGGTGATCCGGCGGTTTTTGGAGGCTTGTGGCCGGGACATGGAATTCTGCCAGCTCCAGCTGAATTACCTGGATTACGAATTCCAGGAGGCCAAGGCCAAGGTGGCGCTGATGAAGGAGTGGGGGATTCCGGTTTGGGTGATGGAGCCTCTGCGCGGGGGGCAGCTGGCCAAGCTCACCCCGGAGCAGGCGGCGCCTCTCCGGGCTCTGCGGCCGGAGGAATCGGTGCCCGCCTGGGCCTTCCGCTTTCTCCAGAGCCTGCCGGAGGTAACAGTCACCCTGTCCGGAATGTCCAGCCGCCCCCAGCTGGAGGAAAACATCGCCGTTTTTGGGGAGGAGAGGCCGCTTTCCTCGGTCGAGTGGGAGGCGCTGATGGGGGTGGCTGCGGGGATGATCCGGCAGAATGTTCTGCCCTGCACCGCCTGTCGTTACTGTGTCAGCCACTGTCCCCAGGGGCTGGATATCCCGGGGCTGCTGGCCCTTTACAACGAGCACAGGCTAAGCGGCGGCGGGTTTATCGCGCCAATGGCGCTGATGGCGGTGGCGCCGGAGAAGCAGCCGAGGGCCTGCATTGGTTGCCGCAGCTGCGAGGCGGTCTGTCCGCAGCAGATCCGGATCTCGGAGGGGCTGGCGGATTTTGCCAAGCAGCTGGAGCACTCGCCGTTCTAAGAGGCTGTTCAGGATTTCCCCCGCTGCCTGCCAATCCGCGCACAGCGTCCACCGTTACGGCATCTAAAAGTTTCGGTCAAGCCTTTTCAAAGGCTTGCAGGTCCAGGGCAGAGCCCTGGTCGCCCGCCGCAGCGGGCGAAACTCCCCAGGTTGACTATTACAACAGCAGGGCTTGTGTTTTTGGCACAGGCCCTGCCGTTCTGTTGTAGGCCGTTAGGCCGCGGTTCTAAACAGCTGCTTTTTGGTGAGGATGGGGGCAATGGCGGTTTTTCGCCCGACTGGCGGGGAAGCACAAACCGCGGCCGGGGTTAGGAGTAGCCGCTTTCTCCCCAAAACAGCCCGCCGCGCGCCGTAGGCGCTGGAGGCGGGCGCATTTTGGGTTCACCGGCCT
>JAAWGY010000322.1 GCA_022795575.1 Angelakisella sp.
AAACCGCAGCAATACTTGGTGTATTGCAAGGTTTTTTAACGCGGCAGGGTGGGAAAAGACCTGGCCTGACGGCGTCAGACGGTTGTGAATACAGGTTCTTAGTGCCTGTTCCGGAGCTATCAAAAAGGGCCCGGCATCCCCCAAGGGACACCGAACCCTTCTTCTGTCTTGCGCGGCCCGGCTGGCGGTACCCAACCCTGTAACCGCCCCTGGCCCCGCCAGAGGCACCGCGGAAAGGGCCACCGCCCTATCCCCGCAGCGCCGCCGAGCGCTCCTCCTCCGCCAGCAGCAGGAGGCCGGCCCCCAGCCCCAGGGCGTCCAGGGTCAGGCACCAAATCAGGATGCGCCCGCCGCTCACCGCCAGCAGCTCCCCCACCCGCTGGAGCATCAGGGAGGCCAGCATCAGCAGCCACCCCCAGCACACGGCCGTCCCCGGCAGCGCCTGCCACAGCCGCCGGCCCAAGGGGGCGCAGGCGCTGCCCAGCCGCTCCCGGTGGGGATACACCGCAAAGCCAAAGCCCAGCAGCATCCCCGGAATCAGGTAGTAAACCACCGGCCAAAAAAATTCCATCACAAGCCCTCCCTTAACGTCTGTTCCAAAGCTCTCTGCACACCGCCGCGGCAGCGCCTGCCCCGCCGGCCGGGGACACACCCCAGGGCACAGCCTCTCCTGCCGCGCCCGGGGTTGGCGTCCCCCCAAGGGGACGCACCCCTCTCTACTCCAGGTTCAGCTGGGTATCCAGCAGATACTGTGCCAGCAGGTAAAGGGCCACCAGAGAAACCGCCGAGATCACCAGACTAAGAAGCATCGTTCCGTTGATCAGCTCCCCTACCACGTCGGCAAATCGCAGCATCTCCGCCTGGGTAACAAACTCCTCGGGAAGCTGCTGGAAGCCCCGGGTCATGCCAGGCAGCAGCGCCGAGGTCAGGATAGAGGTTGCCATCCCAATCACCATGCTGATGGCAAAGTAAGCCCCTATGCTGGCCCAAATCTTGTGCCGGCGCACGGTGTGGCCGATGGCCATGGCTGCGTAGAGCATAAACAGCCCGCTAAAGGCGTCAATCACTGTGACGATGGGGAAAAGAAGCCAGAAGAACGGCTGGAAAAACCGGGGGAACCATTGCTCCATCAAAAACAGCCCCTCCGGAGAGGCGTATTCCCGGAAGACCCGGAGAAGGGACTGGGTAGCCGCCGGCGTCCAGCAGAGGAGGAGGACCGAGACCGCCACCGTAATAACGGTGCCTATCCTCCATACAAAGGCGGGGATGGCCTTGCTCCAAAGCAGCTGACGGGAGGATACCGGCAGGGTGAACATCAGATAGCCCTCGTCCCCCATCAGGTTCTTCCAGAAGCGCTGGATGGTGATGATGAAGTGGACCACAAAGGCCCCCAGCACCCCCAGCACGTAGGCGACGATAACCAGCGACGTCAGGGCGGCAAGGACCTCCCCCCAAAAGCCCTCTGCCGCAGGCCGGACGCTGGCCCATAGCCCCACCTTGTTGCTGCCGCTGACCACCTCCCAGGGCACCCCGTGGATGGAAAACCGCCCAATCAGGCCAAAGACCAGCACCACCAGGTAGAGGGGCAGGTAGAGCCGGGCAGTGGCCCGGAACTCGTACCGCAGCAGCTTGGGGAGCATTCCCCGGCCGGTACCGCCGGCCATATCATTTTCGTTTCGCTTTAGCATTTGTATACCTCCCGGAACAGCTCATCCACCGATTTGCCCTGGTTCTCCCGGATGTCGTCCACCGCCGCCGTCATCCCCACCTTGCCGTACCCCAAAAAGATAACCTCGTCCAGCACCCGCTCCACATCGCTGATGAGGTGGGTGGAGATGAGGACGGTGGCGTCCTCCCGGTAGTTGCCGATGATGGTGCCAAGGATGAAGTCCCGGGCGGCGGGATCCACCCCGCCGATGGGCTCATCCAACAGGTAAAGGTCGGCCTGGCGGCTCATCACCAGAATCAGCTGCACCTTCTCCTTGGTGCCCTTGGACATGGTTTTCAGCCGGTCCCCCGGGTTGATGCTCAGCCGGGCCAGCATCTCCGCCGCCTTGGCGGTGTCAAAGTTGCTGTAAAAATCCCGGAACATGGCCAGGATGTCCGCCACCTTCATCCAGTCGTTCAGGTAGGTCCGCTCCGGCAGGTAGGACACCGCCAGCTTGCTGGCGACGCCGGGCCGTTGGCCGTTGATGCGCAGCTCCCCCGCCGAGGGGGTCAGCAGCCCCGCCGCCGTTTTGATCAGGGTGGTTTTGCCGCTGCCGTTGGGGCCCAGCAGCCCCACGATCCGCCCCCGCTGGACGCAGAGGTCCACCTCGTCCAGGGCCCGCACCGCCCCGTAAATCTTGGAAAGCCGCCGGCATTCCAGCACCGGCGCGCCGTTCATCTCTTCCATCCGCGCTCCCTCCTACTCTTGCCGGGGGCGCTGCCCCCGCACCTGGCCCTCCATAATGGCCAACGTCTCCTCCCCGCTAAAGCCCAGGTCCCCCATCCGCCGCAGAAGCTCCCCCGTTTGCTGCTCCGCCAGCCGCTGCCGCAGCCCCCGGAGCATCTCCTGGTCCTGGGTGACATAGCGGCCGCTGGTGCGCTGGCTGTACAGCAGGCCGGTCCGTTCCAGCTCGCTGAGGGCCTTCTGCATGGTGTTGGGGTTGACAGCGGCCTCCGCCGCCAAATCCCGGACGCTGGGGAGCCGTTCCCCCGCCGGGTACTCCCCGGCAATGATCCGCAGCTGGATCTGCTCCGTCAGCTGGAGCCAGATGGGGCGGTCCCCCGTCAGGTCCCAATTCATCGGCTCATCCCCTCTCTGTACCACTGTACTAAGTGCGTAATACAATGATACACATTTTCCGGGGAATTGTCAACCCCCTTTTTTGGGGAGTTTCTTTTAAGAACCTGTATTCATAACCGGATGATGCAGGCAGGACAAGGGATTTTTCCGCCCTGCAAGGCAAAAAAACCGCAGCAATACTTGGTGTATTGCAAGGTTTTTTCCAGGCGCTAAGAGCCGCCTGCGGCGGTTGCGCCTGGACGCGCCTGCGGGCGCAGTAAC
>JAAWGY010000348.1 GCA_022795575.1 Angelakisella sp.
CCCCGCAGGGATAAGAGGGTATGGGGCGTTTGCCCCATCCGCTGGGAGGTCCAGGGGGAACCCCCTGGTGGGTTTCTCAAGGGCAAAGCCCTTGAGTCGCTCTTTGGTTACTTTCTGGCGATCCAGGAAGTGACCCCCCGCCGGGCAGGCGGTCAAGGCGGGTACATTTTCAGTTACCCACCAGCCCAAGAAAGGCCACAAAGAAACCACCACCCCGCCCCCACAACGAAACGGAGCAACAGAACAACAAACAAAACCCTGCTTCCTCCACTCCGAAACAACAAAAAGGCACCGCATCAATGCGGTGCCTTTGGTTGCAGGGGAAACCCCCGCCGGTGCAGCTCTTACTCGTTGATCTTGATGACAACGCCGGAACCCACGGTGCGGCCGCCCTCACGGATAGCCAGACGGAGGCCCTCCTCGATGGCGATGGGGGTGATCAGCTCAACGTCCATCTCGACGTTATCGCCAGGCATACACATATCGACGTCGGCGGGCAGGGTGATCACGCCGGTAACGTCGGTGGTACGGAAGTAGAACTGAGGACGATAGTTGTTGAAGAAGGGGGTGTGACGGCCGCCCTCAGACTGCTTCAGGACGTAAACCTGGGCGCGGAACTTGGTGTGGGGATGGATGGAGCCGGGTTTGCAGAGAACCTGCCCGCGCTCAATCTCGGTGCGCTGCACGCCACGGAGCAGGGCGCCGATGTTGTCGCCGGCCTCGGCGTAGTCCAGAGTCTTGCGGAACATCTCAACGCCGGTAACAACGGTCTTCTTGCGCTCGTCGGTGAGGCCGATGATCTCCACTTCGTCGCCGGTCTTAACCTGGCCACGCTCCACGCGGCCGGTGGCAACGGTGCCGCGGCCGGTGATGGTGAAGACGTCCTCAACGGGCATCAGGAAGGGCAGGTCGGCCTTACGCTCGGGGGTGGGGATGAAATCGTCCACCGCCTGCATCAGCTCGTGGATGGGGGCATAGGTGGGATCGGAAGGATCGGTGCTGGCGCACTCCAGAACCTGGAGAGCGGAGCCCTTGATGATGGGGGTGTCGTCGCCGGGGAAATCGTAGCTGGAGAGGAGGTCGCGGATCTCCATCTCGCAAAGCTCGATCATGTCGTCATCGGACTGGTCCACCTTGTTGAGGAAGACAACGATGTAGGGCACGCCCACCTGACGGGCCAGCAGGATGTGCTCGCGGGTCTGGGGCATGGGGCCATCGGCAGCGGAAACCACCAGGATGGCGCCGTCCATCTGCGCGGCGCCGGTGATCATGTTCTTAACATAGTCGGCGTGGCCGGGGCAGTCCACATGGGCGTAGTGGCGTTTGGGGGTCTCGTACTCCACGTGGGCGGTGTTGATGGTGATGCCGCGCTCGCGCTCCTCGGGGGCCTTATCGATCATATCATAGGCTTCGTACTGCGCCTGGCCCTTCATGGCCAGCACCTTGGTGATGGCAGCGGTCAGGGTGGTCTTGCCGTGATCGACGTGGCCGATGGTGCCGATGTTTACATGGGGCTTGGTACGCTCGAATTTCTGCTTCGCCATGGTTCTTTTTCCTCCCTTTTATCACAGGATTGTTTTCTTTTCCGCCTGGGAACTCGTATACAGGTATTGTAGCAACTTCCCGCCCAAAAAGCAAGAGAAAGTTGGCCGGGAAGGCCGGTTTTCGCGGGGGATCAGGCGCCGGTCTTGCCCCGGCTGGCCATGATCTTCTCGGCGATGCTCTTGGGCACCTCGATATAGTGGCTGGGCTCCATGGTGTACTGGCCGCGGCCCTGGGTTTTGCTGCGCATATCGGTTGCGTACCCGAACATCTCGGAGAGGGGGACAAAGGCGTTGATCTGCTGGGTGCCCAGCCGGGCCTCCATGCCCTGGATCTGGCCGCGGCGGGAGTTGAGGTCGCCGATGACATCGCCCATGTATTCGTCGGGGACGATGACCGCCACCTTCATAATGGGCTCCAGAATCACCGGATCTGCCTTGCGCATGGCCTCCTTAAAGGCCATGGAGCCGGCAATCTTAAAGGCCATCTCGGAGGAGTCCACCTCGTGGTAGGAGCCGTCATACAGAGTGACCTTGCAGTCCACCACCGGGTAGCCGGCCAGAATGCCGCTCATCATGGCGCCCTTGATGCCGGCGTCTACCGCAGGGATATACTCCTTGGGGATAGAGCCGCCCACCGTGGCGTTGATGAACTCGTAGCCCTTGCCGCTCTCGTTGGGCTCCAGCTTGATCTTGACATGGCCGTACTGGCCCTTACCGCCGGACTGACGGGCGTACTTCATATCCACGTCGGCCAGCTTGCGGACGGTCTCCTTGTAGGCCACCTGGGGCTTGCCCACGTTGGCCTCCACCTTGAACTCCCGCAGCAGGCGGTCCACGATGATCTCCAGGTGCAGCTCGCCCATGCCGGCGATGATGGTCTGGCCTGTCTCGTCATCGGTGTAGGTCTTAAAGGTGGGGTCCTCCTCGGCAAGCTTTGCCAGGGCGATGCCCATCTTCTCCTGGCCCGCCTTGGTCTTGGGCTCGATGGCCACCCGGATAACGGGCTCGGGGAACTCCATCGACTCCAGCATGATGGGGGCCTTTTCGTCGCAGAGGGTATCGCCGGTGGTGGTGTTCTTCAGGCCCACCGCCGCGGCGATGTCCCCGGCGTAGACCTGGGGGATATCGGTACGGTTGTTGGCGTGCATCATCAGGATGCGGCCGATCCGCTCGTCCACGTCCTTATCGGGGTTGTAGACGGTGGAGCCGGCGCTGAGGGTGCCGGAATAAACCCGGAAGAAGCCCAGCTTGCCCACAAAGGGGTCGGTCATGATCTTAAAGGCCAGGGCGGCAAAGGGGGCGTCATCGGTGGAGGGCCGCTCCTCCTCCTCGCCGCTGTCGGGGTTGACGCCCTTGATGGCGGCGATATCGGTGGGGGCGGGCATATAGTCCACGATGGCGTCCAGCAGGTTCTGGACACCCTTGTTCTTGTAGGAGGTGCCGCAGGTGACGGGGACCATCTGGTTGGCCAGGGTGGCGGCACGGATGACCTTC
>JAAWGY010000323.1 GCA_022795575.1 Angelakisella sp.
GGTTGCGCCTGGACGCGCCTGCGGGCGCAGTAACGCGGCAGGGCGGGAAAAGACCTGGCCTGACGGCGTCAGACGGTTGTGAATACAGGTTCTAAATCCTGATTGATCCGATACAGCCTTGGAAATACCCTTTTGAAAGCGTGAACCATTCCAATTTACAGAGCAATTATATACCACTTTGCCTCCTTTGACAAGGGCCTTTGGCGTCCTCTCTTGCCGCTGATTGCAGTGGATAATGCACAGGGGACGGTGGCGGCAGAGGAAAAGCGCCGGGAATCCGTGCAGGATTCCCGGCGCCTTTAGCGGGGCAAGGGTCCTTCTCCAACCAGCCCCAAAAAGGCCGCCGTTTCCGGCCGCTTGGGGGCGCCAAAGATCTCCGCCGGCGTCCCCTCCTCGGCAATGAGCCCGTCCTTCATAAACAGCACCCGGGTTGCCACCTCCCGGGCAAAGGACATCTCGTGGGTGACGATCAGCATGGTCATCCGCTCCCGGGCCAGCTGCCCCATCATGGCCAGCACCTCCCCGGTAAGCTGGGGATCCAGCGCCGAGGTGGGCTCGTCAAACAGCATGATCTCCGGGCTTTTCATCAGCGCCCGGACGATGGCCACCCGCTGCTTCTGCCCCCCGGACAGCCTGGAGGGATAGACATCCGCCTTGTCCGAAAGCCCGGCCTTTTTTAGCAGCCGGGCGCATTTTTCCTCGCCGTCCGCCGCCCCCGGCGTGGTCATCCGGTAGGGCTCGATGAGGTTCTGCCGCACCGTCATGTGGGGGAAGAGGTTGAAGCTTTGGAACACCATCCCCATCCGCCCGGTAAGCGCCCGGCGGCGCTTGGGAACCGGGTACTGCCCCTGGCGGATGAAGTCCTCCCCGTCGATGGTGACGGACCCGCCGTCCACCGTTTCCAGGTCGATGAGGCACCGCAGCAGGGTGGATTTTCCCGACCCGGAGGAGCCGATGATGGCGATCACGTCCCCCCGGTCCACATCAAAGGAGACGCCCCGGAGCACAGGAAGGTCCCCAAAGCTTTTTTTCAGCCCCCGAACCTCCAAAAGAGCCATAGCCGTCCGCCTCCCTTCATCAGTAGTCAAATCGCCGCTCCAGCCGCTTCAGCAGGCAGGTGATCATCATGTTCATAACAAGGTAGATAACCCCCGCGGCCACAAAGGGGAAGGTTTTGCCGGTGGAGCTCACCGCCGATTTGGCGAATTGCAGCACCTCCGGCACCGCCAGGGTGAACATCAGGGAGGTGTCCTTAACAAGGGTGATGGTCTCGTTGGAGATAGAGGGCATGGCGACCCGGAGCATCTGAGGGGCCACCACCCGCAGCATGGTCTGCCGGCGGGTGAGGCCCAGCACCTTGGCCGCCTCGTACTGCCCCGGGTCCACCGACAGCAGCCCGCCCCGGAGGATCTCCGCAAAGTAGGCGGCGTAGTTGAGGACAAAGCCCCAGATGGTGGCGGTAAACCGCCCCATGGTGGAAAAATACCCGCCGACATAGGGCAGACAGGGCAGGCCGAAGTAGATAAAGAGGAGCTGGAGCACCAGGGGGGTGCTGCGCATCAGGTAGACAAAGGCCCCGGAGAGCCACCGCAGCGGCGCAAAGGAGCAGCGCGTCAGCATGGTGATGGCGAAGCCCAGGGGCAGGGAGGCGGCGATGGTGATGAAAAAGAGCTTCAAGGTGGTTCCCAGCCCGGCCCCCACCCGCAGGAAGGTGCCCAGGATGTAAGCAAAGTCCATGTTCCGGCTCCTGTCACAAAAATTTTGCTGCCGTCCGGGGAGAAAGCCGGGCCGGCGGCGGGCGCGGCGAAGGGGTTTGTGCCGCGCCCGCAGGACTGGCGGGGGAGAGGGGAGGCGCTGCGGAAATACGCCCTACCTGCCGTAGCGGAAGGTGATCCGGTCCTCGCCAAACCACCTCTGGCTGATTTGGGCGGCGGTGCCGTCCTGGACCAGCTGGTCCAGGGTGGTGAGGATCAGGTCGGCCAGCTGCTGGTTGTCCTTCCGGAAGGCGATCCCGTACTCCTCGTCGGCCAGCTGCTCCTCCAGTATGGTCAGCAGCCCCTCGCCGTTTTCGGCGATGTAGTAGTCCCCAAAAACCTTGTCGATGACCACGGCATCGATGCGGCCGATTTTCAGGTCGCTGAAAAGGGAGATGTTCTCCGGGGCCTTGACCAGCTCCTTTTCGGTGCCGGCGGCGGGGCACCCGGCGTAGGCCTCGTCGGCGGAGGAGCCCTCCTGCAAGGCCACCGTTTTGCCCGCAAGGTCGGAAAGGGTGGCAATGCCGGAATCGCTGCGTACTACGATGACCTGGGCGTTGGCGATGTAGGCGGGGGACATAAGCATCGCCTCCTGGCGCTCCTCGGTGATGGTAAGGCCGTTCCAAAGGACATCCACCTTGCCCCCGTTGAGCTCAAACTCCTTGGTGGTCCAGTCGATGGGGGTGGGCACCGCCTCGATGCCCAGCCTGTCGCAGACCGCCTGGGCCAGCTCGATGTCAAAGCCCACCAGCTGGTTGGCCTCGTCCCGGAAGCCCATGGGCGGGAACTGGTCGTCCAGGCCGATGACCAGCTTGGTGATGGCGGGGGCGGAGGTTTGGGGGGAGGCAGCGGCAGAGGTAGCGGCAGGAGAAGGAGAAGGGGAAGGGGCGGGAGCGCCGCCGCAGGCGGCAAGGAGGGACAGGGCCAGCAGGACAGCGGTGGCGGAAAGGAATCGTTTCATGGTGAATACCTCCATCAGTCAGACGATACGGGCGGCAGCCGGCCAGGCTTTTTACCGGTGGAGCTGCCGGAGCTTATGGTGGTATTATATACTTTAGTGCGCTAATATGCTAATACGATAAAACGACGGAAAACCTGATCTGGTTAAAATAGCTCCGGATTACGCCGGATTTCTGCCGGAATTGCAGTAATACACCGCCGGACGCGTTTTTGACGTGAGGATAAGAGCCTATCCAAGATCTCCCGGTGCGCCGAATTGGCAGGGATTTTTACGTCCTGCAAGGCAAAAAACCGCAGGAATACTTGCTGTATTGCAAGGTTTT
>JAAWGY010000324.1 GCA_022795575.1 Angelakisella sp.
TGCCGGAGATACAGGTGATAAGGGTCAGGTAGTTTTCATCCGAATGGCCCAGGGGGGACCAGTCGGTAGCGTCGATGGTTTTGACCGTCTCCACGGTGTAGGCCCGCTCCCCCAGTTCACAGCGGTAGGTGATCTTGTCCCCTTCCTCCAGCCGGTACAGGTTTTTGAAGAAACCGTCGGTACCGTCAAAGTTGATGTTATGGGCGGAAAGGCCCACATTCCCGTCCCAGGCGCTGGTGTGGGGAAAGTGGGCGGCCCCCTTGGACATATCCTCCATCTGGTCGGGGCCTTCGTAGACATTCACCGACAGGCCGATCTTTTCAATGGTGAGGACGCCAAGGCCGCCATCCGCCATCTGCGCCTGCTCGATAGGGGTGTGGTTCCCGGTGTAGGCGGAGGCGTCTGTCCAGATGGTTTCCGGGTCGGCGGTGCGCTTGCCCTCGCCGATTGTGGGGGTAACTGACGATTCTATGCTATCCGCCCCGTAATCGTCAATAACAATCTCCCCCTGGGTGGAATCGTGGACCTGGATGCTTTCCCCAAATACGCCGGCGTCATGGACACGACCAGGGGGAACGGCTTCTGCCTGGTGACGGTTTTTGATCTGCTGTGTACAGAAAAAGGCGGTCAGGACCGCGATAACGGCTGCCACTAACACCAAGAGGCTGATAAGCAGCCCTCTTTTATGCTCCGAAAGAAATGCTTTCATGCTCCTTCACCTCCGTCAAAACTGGATGTGTTTTCCTCCTGGGAAGCGGATGCTTCCTCCTTTTGCTGGGCGGGAAGCTCCTGGACCAGGCTTCCGGTGATGTTGATGCGGTAGTTGGTGAATCGCCCGATGACAAAAACCTTCTGGTCATACAAGGACTTGACGAACCGCTTATCGAATACCAGCCGCACCCCGGCGTCGGTGATCCGGCTGAGGTCCAGTACGGGATTTTTAGGCGATACCCGGACCTTGGCGTACAACTCCGGGACGCCCTGCTGTAAGGTGTAGATGGTGACATTCCGCCGCAGCCGCCAGAGGACCACCGCCGCCACGATGCACCCGGCCACGACAACCCCGGCGATGATGAAGGGGACAAAGTTAAAGGGGACCACGATCTGCTCCCCCTCGTAGACGATGGTGTAGGTGTTTTTCCCCGCCGTCTGCTTCACCGCCTCTCCGGTAAAGGTGGCGGTAGCCAGATACCCGGAGGTCTTTGTCCCGGAGGCCACCGCCGAGTATTTGGCAATAGCGGTATAACCGGTTGGGTCATCGTTATACCCCTCTGTCTGCCAATCTACATCCTGGAGGGCCAGGGTCAGGCCGTTCTTTTGGGTGGTCTTGGGGATCAGGGCCCAGTCTTTGTTTTCCAGGTCCTCGATATATTTGGTGTCGGTAACGGTATAGGAGTATGGCTCCTTTCCGGTCTCTGTCACCGAAAGGCTCTCCGGGACCAGGGAAAGCTCCCCCTCATACCCGTCGGCGTCTGAATAGGGGAGTTTGTCCCCCAGCAGCGCCAGCAGGGCGGCTCGGTCATCGGTGGCGCTTTCCACCGATTTGGTCTGGGATACCGGCTTGCCGGTACTGCCAGGGGTGGAATCCCGCTGGATGATCTCCGAGAAGCGAAAGCGGTATCCCCCCTGGGAGAAAGGGTCCTCCACCAGCTGGTCCGGGGCATAATCAGCGGCCACGGTGTAGGTCTTGTACAGAAAGCTTCGGCCGCTCTGCTCCGACAGCTGGATGTCGATGGGGTAGGGGGTGGTCGTCCCCTTCTGGCTGGGGACAGGGGCCTTTTCTGCCTCCGGCTGAAGCTGGTAGATGCCGCCGGAAGGGGCGTTGTCGGTAATAGTGATATTGGGTTCCGCGGCGTAGGCCGGGAGGGTCAGCAGGATGGTCGCCACCATGCCGCTGGCCGCCCGGAACAGCCACTTTTTCTGTTTCACATTGGTTCCTCCTCATGTTATTGAAATAGCCGGTCCAAAATGGTGCGGATGATCTTCTTTCCCAAGGGCTCCTGGCTCATGTCCGGCAGTTCAATCCCGCTGTACACATCGGCGGAAAGGTTTGACCGGATGCCTTCGGTGATCTGCTGGGCCATCTGCGGGTCGGATAAATGGAACAGCAGGTCGTTTGAGTCTACCAGGTCGGGGAATCCGGTGACCAGCTGTATGTCGATGGCTTCCTCCACCGGAAACAGGACTGAAGCGGCAAACTGCACTGTCCAGTCCCATCCAAAGCCGCAGAGCAGCAGGGCAGCGGTGACCAGAGAAAGAAGTTTCATCCAAAAAGATTTTCTGTGTTTCATCGACCTCCTCCTTCCAAGGACGGCCCCATAGCCCAAAAGATTTGCGGCCACATTTGGCAAGAAGGCACGGGCTATGGGGCTTTTTTTCTTCTGTTTGGACTGTATCGTATTATCGGAACGGCAGGACCGCCCCTCAACTCACCCCCGATACGGGAATATCCGGGCCCGCCTTCGGCAAAGGCGTCATCATACCGCCGGCCCGCAAGATTGCGAAGCTCGCAGTATGCCCCTCGGTCGAGGGGCGCTGTGAAGGTTTTCTGTTCCGCCGGTCATGGCGAAACACCCGGCCAACAGGTGTTTTTGGGG
The DNA here is from genome assembly GCA_022795575.1 of Angelakisella sp. Classification (GTDB taxonomy): domain Bacteria; phylum Bacillota; class Clostridia; order Oscillospirales; family Ruminococcaceae; genus Angelakisella. Next base: position 2,598 of record JAAWGY010000324.1, read on the forward strand.
ACGCAGTGGTTCGCTCGTGCCTTGGCTTCTCCCCAAAGGGTCCGTCGCTTTGATTTGGAGATTTTCCCCAAACAGACAGTCCTGGCGCCTGCTCCCCTGTCGCTTGCCCCTACTGGAGCAGCGAAACAGAAAACAGCCCGGATACTGGATATGAACGGCGGTGAGCCGCTGTTTTTCAAGGTGCTGAAAGGGGAAAGTATTTCTCCCTTCAATATCTGGAAGTGGCAGAGGGCGTTTGTGGGGGTATCCCTGAAAAATTTTTGAAAAATTTTTGAGAACACCCTGAAGGGGAATCATTAGAAGCTGTTTAGTATCTATTCAAAAGCAAACGAATAAAAGCGAGAGAAAACATTTGAAAAGAGTTCTGCAATTTGCGCTCGCAGTTTTTCCAAAGT
>JAAWGY010000325.1 GCA_022795575.1 Angelakisella sp.
TTATCATAGTCAACCTGGGGAGTTTCGCCCGCTGCGGCGGGCGACCAGGGCCTGCGCGGCCCTGGACCTGCGGCCCGGTAGCCCGGGCGGGCACAACCTATGGGACAAGCCGCTTCATTTCCCGCCACCCCCCACCCGCCACCCCCCACCCCCCGCCCTTTCGCCACAAAACAGTACCCAACCGCCCCAAAATATGCTATCATAGGTTGACAAGCATTGCAGAAGGGAGGATTGGCGCAGATGGCCCAAAACCGGCAGAGCGAGAACGAACGGGCCCGGGAAATGGAAGCACTTTACCGAGAGTACCGGTCCCCCATGCTCCGGATCGCCATGTCCATCCTCCACGACCAGGGCCTGGCAGAGGACGCGGTGCAGCAAGCCTTTTTGAAGATCTTTCAGAATTTTGAAAAAATCCAGCTACAGGACTGCAATAAAACCAAGTCCTTCATCGTTATCTTAATCAAGAACACCGCCATCGACCTTTACCGCAAGCGGGGGCGAGAACGTGTCATCTCCTTCGAGGACCTGTCCCGGCCGCTCCAGGCGGAGGAAGCCCTGCCGGAGGAGGCAGCCATCGCCGGGCTGGAGGCAGCCGCGGTAGCCGCCTGTCTGGCAAAAATGGACGCGCAGCAGGCCAGCCTGCTGGTGCTGCGGTATTACCATGGATATCGCAACAAGGAGATTGCAGAGATGCTGGGGATGCCCCAGGCCCAGGTGGCCCTGAAGCTGTACCGGGCCAAGGAGAAGCTGCGGCGGTGCTTGGAGGGAGGAGAGGACCATGGCGGGAAGGATTGACCGGGATTTGGACCGGGCCATTGCCCAGGGCAGCGCGGTGTACGCCCAACAGCTGGCAGAGGAGCTGACAGGGGCAGAAAAGCGCTTTTCCCCAAGGTTTGAGGCGGCAATGGAAGGGATGATTGCCCGGCAGAGCGCAAAAAAAGCCGCCGGCGGAGTGAAGCGGCAGCTCCGGGCGGCGGCGGTGGTGCTGGTCTGCTTTGGGGTGCTGGGGGTTGGGGCAATGCGGGTGGAGGCCATCCGGCTGCCCCTGCTGGAGCTGCTCGTCGGGGAGCGGGAGAGCTACACCGAGGTGGCATTCCCGTCGCTGGAGGATAACAGCACCTTCCGGGGGGAGATCCAGGACTACCTGCCCACCTACCTGCCGGAGGGGTACCAGCTGGAAAGCGTGGAGGAGGACGAGCGGTTCATCCACGCCGCCTATGGGTGCGCCGGGCGGGAAAGGCTGCTGCTGACGGCTACACCGGCGGGGGGCTCCTCGGTGATGCTGGACCGCCAGGGGGTAACGGTGACGCAAACCGAGATTGGGACCCGGGGGGCCTTTATCACGGAGCGGGAGGAGGACGAGCGGCTGGTGGTGCTGATGTTTGACAACAGCTACGCCTATACCCTGACAGCCTACCTGGGCCGGGAGGAGGCGGTGGCCATCATGGCGTCGATTCCCGGGGCGGGCTGATAAGCGGTTGGCCCGGGCAGATTACCGAAGGACCAGCCGCCCCCGGGCCTGGTCGATCTGGTCCCGGATCTCCTGCATCCGGTAGTCCAGCATCTCGATGGAGTCGGCGCAGGCCCGCAGCCGCTCCACGATTTCGTCGGCGTTATCGGTGTCGTGCTTGTACTTCAGCTTGTGCTCCAGGCTGGCCCAAAAGTCCATGGCGATGGTGCGGAACTGCACCTCCACGTTCATGTGCTTTTTGCCGCTGGAAAGGTAGATGGGCACCGCCAGGATCAGGTGGAGGCTACGGTATCCGTTGGGCTTGGGGTTCTGGATGTAGTCCTTGCGCATCCGCAGGATGATGTCATCTTGGGAGGTGATGAGCTCCGCAAGGCGGTAGATGTCGTCGGGAAAGGAGCAGATCACCCGCAGCCCCGCCACGTCGGTGAGGTTTTCCCGGATGCTCTCCACCGTAACGGGAAAGCCCCGGCGCTCCAGCTTTTCGTAGATACTGGTGGTGGATTTGAGCCGGCTTTTGATGGACTCAAAGGGGTTGCGCTTGTAGGCCTGGGAGAACTCGGCGTTCAGGGCCTTCAGCCGGGTCTCCACCTCCATGATGGCGGCGCTGTATTCCATCATCAGCCGCCGGAAGTCCTCCGAGGCCTTGAGCTGCTCGGCCTGCATCTGGATAATGTGCTTTTGCTTTTCCAGTACCTCGGCCTGCTCCTCCACCGTTTGCTCCAGGCGCTTTTGGTAGCCGAAGAGGGTGATGGTGTTCCGGACCCGGTTTTTGACGATGGAGCTTTCAAAGGGCTTGTGGATAAAGTCGGAGACGCCCATCTCAAAGCAGCGGTTTTCGATCTCCGGGGAATACTCGCCGCTGATGATCAGCACCGGGATATGTTGGAGCCACTGCCGCCTGCTCATTTCCGCCAGCACATCGAAGCCGCTCATCCGGGGCATATTCAGGTCCAGCAGCAGCGCCGCCGTGCCCTTGCCGTCCGCCTCCAGCTTCCGCATCGCCTCTTCCCCGTCCTCGGCCATCTCCACAAGATAATCGTCCCTTAGGACGTCATGGAGCAGCTCGCGGTTCAGCGCCGCGTCATCCACCACCAGAATCTTTTGCATTGTTGGGCCTCCTCCTATGGGATGAGAAAATTTCCGTTATGCAGCCGCCCCTCAACAGCCGGACCCGGACGAGACCGGGATTTTTTTCTGCTCCTATTTTACCACATTCCACGGAATCTGCCAATGTTCTGGATAATTTTTTGTAGCTTGCGGCAGTTTTCCTCCTCTGCCAGCACCAAACCTAACTGTACAGAAAACCGGGGCGCCGTCCAACGACGGCGCCCCGGTCTGCCTCATAGGGGGCTGGGCATTGTTGTAAGAACGGATGAACCGCAACCAGGATTACTGGAGCAGCTGGAGAACAGACTGGGGCTGCTGGTTGGCCTGGGCCAGCATGGCCTGGGCGGACTGGACCAGGACGTTCATCTTGGTGTAGTTCATCATCTCCTTGGCCATATCGGTATC
>JAAWGY010000326.1 GCA_022795575.1 Angelakisella sp.
AAACCGCAGCAATACTTGGTGTATTGCAAGGTTTTTTAACGCGGCAGGGCGGGAAAAGACCTGGCCTGACTGCGTCAGACGGTTGTGAATACAGGTTCTTTGTTAAATTTTTCGCAGTACCGGCACAATACCGGCGGGGGTGATGTCCAGGGCCAGGTAGCCGGGGGGTGTTTCCCGGCTGTTCCGGAGGCTGCCGGGGTTGATGAGCCAAAGCCCCTCCCGGTAATCGGCGGCGGCGCGGTGGGTGTGGCCGTAGAGGGCCACGTCGGCCCGGCGCTCCCGGGCCGCCCGCTCCAGCTCCTCCAGCCCGTCCTTTACCCGCCACAGGTGGCCGTGGGTAAAGAAGATCCGCTTCCCCTCGATCTCCAGCAGGCCGGAGAGGGGCTCCTCCCGGCCAAAGTCGCAGTTGCCCTGGACCGATCTGCGGGGGGCGTCCGGGAAGAGCCACCCCGCCTCCTCAAAGTCCCGGGCCCCGTCCCCCAGGTGGATGTAGCAGCCCGCGCCGGGGTTTTCCTCAAAGACACGGCGGACCTTGGAAAAGTCCCCGTGGCTGTCCGACATGGCGATGATCCGCATAATAACAACCTCCTATGATGGCGGCGCCCAACACTTGGGCACCCAAATTTTACGCAAAGGGCGTGTAGTTACCGGGAATGTTAAGACGCGTTGCTTGTAGCAACGGGCAGCTTCGCCTACAATAGGGGTAACAACCGAAAGGAGGGTGCAACACCCTATGCTCAGTGAAAACATAAAAGCAATCCGCAAATCAAAGGGCCTCTCCCAACAGGAGCTTGCCGTCAAGCTGAATGTGGTGCGGCAGACCGTCTCCAAATGGGAGCAGGGACGTTCCGTCCCGGATTCCGACCTGCTGATCTCCCTGTCGGAGGCGCTGGAAGCACCGGTAAGCAGGCTGCTGGGAGAAGCGGTTCCCCAAACGGAGGCGGAGCCTCTGAAAGCGATCTCCGAAAAGCTGGAGGTGATAAACCTACAGCTTTCGCGGCGGCAGGCCACCCGAAGGCGCATCCTGCGTTGGCTGCTTCTTTTGTTATCCGCCGCCATTGTAATCGGGTTTGCAGTCCTTTGGGAATTCCAAAGCGATTACCTGACCTGGAATTACCAGGACCCCGAAGCCGCTGTCCTTGGCGTGGCGTTCCATTCCCTTGAGTGGCTGTTTGTCCGGGCGGCGCCGGTGGCCCTGGCGGGTGCCGCTGTCGGGCTCTACCTCACACGGCGGAGGTAATCCCCCGGCCCCTTCCGGGGGCGGTCTGTGCCCCTCCCCCTGCCGGAATATCCCCTTTCCCCTCCGCATATCCTGTAGCAAAACGGAACGGGAGGTAACGAACCATGAGCGAGGGACAAGGCTTGACCCCGGAGCAGCTGGGGATCCTGTTAAAGGTGGCCTCTGCCAAGGTGGGCAAGGACCCCATCCAGCTGAAGAAGGAGCTCTCCGACGGCTCCTACGACCAGGTGCTGGGGGCCATTGGCGCCGACCAGGAGAAGGTAAAGGCCATGATGGAAAACCGGGCCGCCATGGAGGAGCTGCTGGGCTCCCCCCAGGTCCAGGCCATTCTGCGGGAGATGCTGGGGGGCCGATGACCGGGGACACCCGCCGGCGGGGAAGGAGGGACCGGGATGGAGGAACGGAACCCGGCTGAAGGGGGCGGCCTGGACCTGGGCGGCCTGCTGGACAGCCTGCGGGCGGGGGATCCTGCCCAGGGCGGCGGCAGCCTGCCCGACCTCAGCGGGCTGCTGGGGATGCTGAAGGGCCCCGCCGAGGGCCAGGGGGAGGAGGGGAACGGCGGGGTGGACTTCGCCGGCCTCCTGGGGCTGCTGGGGGGCATTGGCGGCGGGGAGGAAAAGCCCCCGCCCCCGCCGGCCCCCCGGGGGGATGGCGGCGGGATGCCCTTTGACCCGGCCATGCTTTCCACCCTGAGCAGGGCCATGGCGGCGCTGCGGGAGCCGGACCGGAACATCCTGCTTTTGCAGGCGCTGCGGCCCTTTTTGGAGCCGGAGCGCCAGAAGCGGGTAGACGAGGCGGTAAAGCTGCTGCACCTGATGCGGCTGGCCCCCCTCCTCCAGGAAAGCGGCCTGCTAAGCGGCCTGCTGGGGTAGCGGGCACCGCCGGGCCGGTCCCCCGGTCCGGCCCCATCCCCCGGGCACCGGCACCCCCGGGCCGAATATCGCATAGGATAAACCAGCCGGGGCAGAATCCCCGGCGTTTTTCCCCCGGAGGTGGACCATGACCAGAACACCGCCCCCCAACACCTGGCGCAGGGAGCCGCCCCAGGGCTGGCAGGAGATGGAGCGCCGGGCCGCGGCCCAGGCCCGGGAGTTTTCCCGGCGGGGCGCCCCCGCCCCCTCCCCCGGCCCCCAGGAGCCCCCTCCGGCCCCGCCCCAGCCCCAGGCGGCACCGCCGGCGGAGGAGCCCGTCCGGCCCATGCCGCCGCCCGAGGCCGCCCCGGCAGCGCCGGTGGCGCCGGAGCCCCCGGCCCTCTCCCCCGCGCCCCCCAAGGCCCAGGAGCTCCGCCCCAAGCTGCTGGGGCGGTTTTCCTCCGACCAGCTGCTGCTGGCCTCGCTGCTCTGCCTGTTGGTTCAGGAGCAGGCGGACCCGGTCCTGATCCTGGCGGTGGCCTATATCCTGATTTCCTGAGTGTCTATCCAACCTCTCCCTGTACGCCGCCTTGGCAGGTCCTTTTCCCGCCCTGGGCCGTTGCTGCGCCCGCAGGCGCGTCCGACGGCCAACCGCCGCAGGCGGCTCTCGGGCCGTTGGAAAAGCCCCTGCCGATCCGGCGCGCCGGGAGCCGCTGAATAGGCCCTTAGAGCCTATCCAAGATCTCCCTGCACGCCGCCTGAACGGGTATTTTTCCGCCCTGCTACGTTAAAAAATCTTGCAATACAGCAAGTATTCTGCGAAGCAGACGTGCCCGAAGGGCTCCGAGATTTTTTGCCTTGCAGGACGAAAA
>JAAWGY010000327.1 GCA_022795575.1 Angelakisella sp.
AGGCGGCCGCGCCGCTGCCGGCAACATCATCCCCTCCTCCACCGGCGCCGCCAAGGCCTGCGCCCTGGTTATCCCCAGCCTGAAGGGCAAGCTCACCGGTATGGCTTTCCGTGTTCCCACCCTGGATGTCTCGGTGGTGGACCTGACCTGCCGCCTGGAGAAGCCCACCACCTATGAGGAGATTTGCGCCGCCGTCAAGGCCGCCAGCGAGGGCGAGATGAAGGGCATCCTGGGCTACACCGATGAGGATGTGGTTTCCAGCGACTTCTATACCGATCCCCGGACCTCCATCTTCGATTCCAAGGCCGGCATCATGCTCAACGATCAGTTTGTCAAGCTGGTTTCCTGGTACGACAACGAGTGGGGCTACAGCAACAAGCTGCTGGACCTCATCAAGCACATGAGCTCTGTGGACCACAAATAAGCCGCGGTAACGCAGCCAAGCGGCGCCCCCTTTCGGGTTTTCCCCGGGAGGGGGCGCCTTTGCCTTTTGGGAGGTGCGGGGATGAAAAGGGTTCTTTTCGCCACAGGGGAGCTGTTCCGCGGCGCTTTCCGCTGGCGGGGCAGGCTCTCCAGGGAGGGCTATTGGCAGGGGTGGTTGGGGGTGATGGTGGTTAAAGTCATCTTGAATGTCCTGGCATGTGGGGGGAGCGACTACCTCCTTTACGCCGCCGGCATCTGGAACCTGGCGGCGTTTTTGCCGCTGCTGGCCGGGGCGGTGCGGCGGTACCACGACGTCGGGAGGCCGGGGTGGCTTGCCCTGCTGCTGGGGGTGCCGGGCAGGCTGCTTTTGGTAGCGGGGGCGGTGCTGGGGGGGATAACGCTGCTGTTCTTCCTCTTTTCGGCGGGGGCGGAGGTAAATATGGTCGGCTTTTTAAGGCTGATGGGGGCCAGCGTCCTGCTCCTTTTGGCGGGCGGGGCCCTCTGCATCGCCAACCTGGTCTTGCTGCTGCGCCCCGGGGACCCCGGGGAAAACGCTTATGGCCCCCCGGAGCCCTTCCCCAAGGGGTAAACGCCCCCGCAGCCATACAGCCCCCCTTTCCTGCCCGCTAAAGCCCGGATGGCCGGGAGGCGATTACACAAAAAGAAAAAGGGAATAACAGCCCCACAGGGCCGTCTGCCGGTGATGCCGGACAGGCGGTCCTTTACTTTGCAAAAAAACCGAGCCCTTCGACAGGCTGCGGCAGAATCCGCAGGGGAAAAGCCGTATCCTTAAAGCTGGGCTTGTCCCCGGGGAGAGGGCGGGAGCAGGCCGGACGAAGAGAGGGAAGAAAGACGACACAGGAAGGTGGTTTACAGCATATGCCGGTAAAAATCGAGATTGCGCCGGAGGCGGATACCGTAACGGCCATCCTTTCCGGGGAGATCGACCACCACGGGGCCGGGAGGCTCCGGGAGGTCATCGACGACAGCGTGCGCCGTACCTGCCCCCGGCTGCTGATTCTGGACTTCGGCGGGGTGGAATTTATGGATTCCTCCGGCATCGGCATCGTCCTGGGGCGGTACCGCCTGATGCAGGACATGGGGGGAAGGCTGGCGCTGCGCAGCCTGCCGCCCCACATCCGCAAGGTGATGCAGGTGGCGGGGATCAGCAGCCTGGATATCCAGGAGAAGGGAGGGAAGACACAGTGAAGGGGATAAAGCCGGAAAACCAGATGCGGGTGTGCTTCCCCAGCCGCTCCATCAACGAGAGCCTGGCCCGGTCGCTGGCCGCGGCCTTTGCCGCCCTGGCCGATCCCACGGTGGAGGAGCTTTGCGACATCAAAACCGCCGTGTCCGAGGCAGTGACAAACGCCATCGTCCACGGCTACCGGGATACCATGGGGCAGGTGTACATAGCCGCCGCCCTCTACCCAGGCGGAAGGCTGGTTGTCACCATCCGGGATAAGGGGTGCGGCATCGAGGACGTAGCCCGGGCCCGCCAGCCTCTTTACACCACCTGCACCACCGGGGAGCGGGCGGGGCTGGGCTTTGCGGTGATGGAGGAGCTGATGGACCGGGTGCGGGTCCGCTCCCGGCTGGGGGAGGGCACCACCGTCACCATGGAGCGGACACTGAGTCCGCGGGAATGACACAGAGAAAGGGCAGGGAGGCGGGCCGGTGATCACCAAGGACAAGGAAACGATGGTGGAGCAGAACCTGGGGCTGGTCCACTCCTGCGCCAACCGCTTCCGGGGGCGGGGCATCGAGTACGACGACCTCTTCCAGGCGGGGTGTATGGGGCTGGTTAAGGCCACGGCTGCCTTTGACGAGGGGCGGGGGGTGATGTTTTCCACCTACGCGGTGCCGGTGATCCTGGGGGAGATCCGCCGGCTCTTCCGGGACGGCGGGACGGTAAAGGTGAGCCGCAGCATCAAGGAGCTGGGGATAAAGGCTGCCCGGGTGCGGGAGCAGCTGAGCACCGCCCTGGGCCGGGACGCCACCGTCAGCGAGGTAGCGGCGGTGATGGAGCGCACCCCCGGGGAGGTTGCCGAGGCGCTGGCGGCCACCACGCCGCCGGTGTCCCTCACTGGCAGCGAGGAGGAGGGGGGAGGGCAGATCGATCTGCCGGTGGACTCGCCGGAGGAGCTGCTCTCCAACATCCTGGCCCTAAAGCAGGCCATGGCCCGTATGGAGGACCGGGATCGGCAGCTGATCATCCTGCGGTACTATCAAAACCAGACACAAACCCAAACGGCGCAGCAGCTGGGGATGACCCAGGTGCAGGTATCCCGCCGGGAAAAAAAGCTGATGCAGTACTTCCGCCAGGCCTTGGCGGATTAAGAGACTATCCGGGATTTTCCCACCTGCCCCAGCAAGGCAGGAAGGGCGAAGAAGCCGTGGTGGAGGCCGCTGCTTGCCAATCTGCGCACAGCGTCCGCCGGTACGGTATCTAAAAGTTTCGGTCAAGCCTTTTCAAAGGCTTGCAGGTCCAGGGCAGAGCCCTGGTCGCTCCC
>JAAWGY010000328.1 GCA_022795575.1 Angelakisella sp.
GGGGAGTTTCGCTCCTGCGGGAGCGACCAGGGCCTGCGCGGCCCTGGACCTGCGGCCGGGTAGCCCCGGCGGGCACAACCTGTGGGACAGGCTGCTTCGTTTCCCGGCAGGTGGCGGCGCATTTTGGATCCACCAGCCTAAGCCCCGCTGTTCCCACATCGCCTTGCCCCCTTCATACCGGTCGCCTCTACGACCTCCCCTTCTCCCCCTCAGCAGCCCCCCGCAAAAAGCCCCCCAGCCGCAGGCTGCACAGGTCTGCGCCAATCAGCTTCCCCTGGTACACCAGCAAATTTGCCGCAACCCCTTCCGGCTCCTGAGGGTAGTTCTTCACCAGATAGGTGTACTTCATCACCCGCTCCCCCTTGTACCGGGAGATGTCAAACCCTTGGGCCTTCTGGATATCGTTGTAGCTCTCGTAAAGCTGGTCAAACTGGGCCGGCACCAGTACCTCCATCTGTCCGGTGGGCTCCGGCTCCACCTCCCAGCCTTGCTCCCGGAGCCACGCCGCCCCGTCCTCCGCCGTAGCGCATTTGGTCTCTGCCCTGTGCCCCAAAAAGGCCTGCACCGCCGCCGGGGCCCGCCCCAAAAGGAGCACCGCCGCAAGGGCCAGCCCTGCCGCCGCCGCTGCCAGCCCCTTCCGCCGTACCCGTACCGCCACCGTCACCATAAAAAAGCCCCCCTCGCCTGCTGTTCTGGTACAGCATATGCGCCGGTGGGACGGGTTATGAGGACCGTTTTCTCCCCCCGCCCGGCCCCCGGGCAAAAAGCTGTCCAGGGCCGGGCAGGGGCGTTGCCTATATCACCTGGCGGCCGCGCCACCTGCCGCTACGGAACCGCCAGAGAAAGGCAGCGCACCGGGCAATCCAGTCGATGTACATAGCCACCCACACCCCCATGATGCCCATCCCTACCGCCGGGCTACAAAGGAAGAAGCTGAACCCCACCCGGAAGATCCACATGGAAAGGGTGGAAACCGCCATGGTAAACCGCACATCCCCCGCCGCCCGCAGGCCGTTGGGCAGGGCAAAGGAGGCGGGCCAGAAGAAGATGGCGAAGAGGACAAAGGACTGGGTGAGCTCTAGGGTGATCCGGGTGGTCTCCGCCGGCAGGTGGAACAGCCCTACCCAAAAGCCCGCCGTCAGCCCCAGCAGCACCTCCAGCGTCCCCATGCTCAGGTAGACCAGGCCGGTGAGGCGGAGCATATACCGCCTCGCCTGCTCAAACTCCCCGGCCCCCACGCATTGGCCCACCACCGTAACCATGGCCATGCCGATGGCGCTGCCGGAGATGTGGGGGAGCATCACCACGTTGTTGGCCATGGCGTTTGCCGCAATGACGGTGGTGCCAAAGGAGGCGATGAGCCCTTGGACCAGCAGCTTGCCGATCTGGAACATCCCGTTCTCCAGGCCGTTGGGCACCCCTACCCTCAGGATCCCCCGGACCATCTCCGGGGAATACTCCGGCTTGGTCAGCTGGTGGAGCTGCACCCGCCCGCCGCCCTTGCAGAGCAGCCAAAGGATGACCAGGGCGGCTGCGGTGCGGGAAAGGAGGGTGGCCACAGCGGCCCCCGCCACCCCAACGCCCAACCCGTAGATCAGGATGGCGTTGCCGCCGATGTTGATCAGGTTCATCAGCACCGAACAGTACATGGACACCTTAGAGTTGCCCATAGCGCGGAACACCGCCGCCCCCCCGTTGTACAGGCCGATGAAGGGGTAGGAAAGGGCGGTGATGTAAAAGTAGAGCCGCGCCCCGGACATGACCTCCGGCTCAATGTTGCCAAAGAGCACCCGGAGCAGGGGGCCGTTGGCGGCAAGGCAGACGACCATAATCACCCCGGATACCGCCCCCACCACATACAGCAGCTGCTTGGCTGCCCGGCTGGCGTTAAGGTCATCGTCCCGGCCCAGGTACTGGGCGGTGACAATGGCCCCGCCGGTGCCCAGGGCGGAAAAGATATTGATGAGTAGGACGTTGATGGCATCCACCAGGGAGATGGCGGAGATTGCCGCCTCTCCTACGCTGGAGACCATTACGGTATCCGCCATCCCCACCGTGATGAGCAGCAGCTGCTCCACCACCAGCGGCAGGATGAGGCGGGCGAGGTCTTGGGCAGTAAACATCATGGCCAAACAAATCCTTCTTTTCTGTCAGAATTGCCGGTAATCATTGTTTGATTATTATAGGTCAGGTGAGGGCGTTCGTCAAGTTGGCGGTGCGGGGGGGCTTCTACCGGCAGAGATTTCGGTTGATTTGCTCCCGGGTGGTAGGTGATAGGCTTTTGGGGTGGGTAGTCCCAAAATGCGCCCGCCCCACAACCAAATATAACAACAAACCGGCCAGCCCACCACCACTCCCCCCACAGGACGTAGGCCGGAGGGATTTTCCCCCGCAGGGAATCAAAATCCGCCGGAGGCACCACCCGACCAAAGGGAGGGTATCCCCCCGCAGGGAATTAGATCCGCCGGAGGCACCTTTCCAGTTACGTACTGCCTAAGAAAGGCCACTAAAACCAAAGGTCTGCTCCACCTAACCCAACGCAGAAAAACAGCAAGCACCTTTCGCAAAAGGACAGCTAAGCTGCGAATGGACAGGCTTTTAGGCCGGTGGGCCCAAAATGCGCCCGCCTCCAGCGCCTGCGGCGCGCGGCGGGCTGTTTTGGGGAGATAGCGTCTTCCTCTGGGACCGGCCGCGGTTTGCGCTTCCCCGCCAGGAGGGCGAAAAACCGCAATAGCCCCCATCCTCACCCAAACGCCGCTGCCCAAAACCGCGGCCTGGGGCCTGATGGACGGTTCTTTGGGATAGGCTCCGTTTAAGTGATAGCGTCCTGGGGAGTTTCGCTCCTGCGGGAGCGACCAGGGCCTGCGCGGCCCTGGACCTGCGGCCCGGTGGCCCGGGCGGGCACAACCTGTGGGAC
>JAAWGY010000329.1 GCA_022795575.1 Angelakisella sp.
TCCGTCGCCTGCGGGCGACACCTCCCCTTTCAGGGGAGGCACGGCCTAAGAGCCGCCTTCGGCGGTTGGCCGTGGGGCTGCTTCGCAGCCCTTTGGGGGGACGGTTTGCGGGCTTTGGCCGGTGTTTGCCAGCGGAGCGGCCCTGCGGGGGGAACCCCTCCGTCGCCTGCGGGCGACACCTCCCCTTTCAGGGGAGGCCGGCCTAAGAGCCGCCTTCGGCGGTTGGCCGTGGGGGGCTGCTGGCGCAGCCCTTTGGAGGAACGATTTACGGCTGGGCTTGTGCCAAAAAACGCAGGCCATACAGTCCTATCAGGCCGTCAGGCCGCGGTTTCATACAGCGGCGTTTTGGTGAGGATGGGGCCAATCGCAGGTCTGCACTCACCCAACCGGGAAGCACAAACCGCGGCCGGGGTTAGGGGTAGCCGCTATCTCCCCAAAACAGCCCGCCGGCGCAGCTGGCGGGCGCATTTTGGGTAACGCAGCCCCAAGCCCCGTGGAACCACCCAGTAATAGCCTGTGCTTGCAGCCACCCGTCCCATACTCCCCGGCAGTGAAGATGCAGGCTCAAAAAAGGAGAGATATTTATCATCAAGCCTATCAAACGACGAGGACAAACCCTGGCCTGGGCGCTGGCCCTTGCCTGCATCCTCTGTTCCTGTAGCGGCGGCGGCAGTACCGCGCCGGAGCCCTCCTCGGGGGAGGCCCCCGCCGCGGCACCGGCCCCCCAGTGGTGGGAGAGCGCCGACTGGTCGGCCCCGGACCGGGAGCTTGCCGCCCCGGGCATCACCGCCCAGCTTTACGGGGAGAACCGGGCCCGGGTGACGCTGGAGCACCCGCTGCTGGACAAGGCGGAAACGCCGGTCTCGCTGGCCCTTTACACAGCGGGGGGACGGGTGCGGACCATAGCCGGCACCGCCGGCGGGGCGGACTGGACCGGGGCGGAGGAGCTGGAGCCCCAGGGAGAGACCGGGAAGCTCACCCTGTTCATCCGGGACGACGGCCTGGCGCTGGATCGTTTGACCGATATCCGAACCCAAATCTCCGAGGGGGAGGAGGCGGCCGAGACCTTCTACCCGGTGCTGGAGGACGGGACGCTGGGGAGGGAGGAGCCATCGCTGCCCGACCTTGCCGGGGAGGCGGCGCGGTTCCGCTACCTCCTCACCGACGGCGGAGAGGACCGGGTGATGCTGTCCCTCTACGACGGCGGGGAGTTCCTCCTCACCCAAAAGGCGGAGGAGCCGGAAACAACCGATGTGCTGCTGTGGGGGACGTGGGACGACGGCAATACCGCCATCACCCTGTGGCCCGACCGCCAGTGCTGCGGGCCGGAGGCGGAGTTCCAGCTGAAAAAGACGGGGGGCCTGCGGGTGTACACCGGGGAGGGGCCGGAGAGCCTGCCCCTGAGCCCGGGGGACGCCTTCCAGAAGGTGGGGGACCTGCTGGACCTGCCCGCCTTTGACGCCGCGGTGGTTAGCCTTGTGGTAAACGGGGACCGGCCCGCCCTCTTCCTGGACCAGGCGGAGGACGAGGCGCTGCTGGAGGAGTTCCGGCAGATGATGCTGGACGCGGCAGAGCTCAAGCAGCCCCGGTGGACCGAGGACCCGGAGGACCGGCCCAACATCCAGTTTGACCTGAACCTCAACGGCGAGGACGTGACCATGGTCCTCTGCCCCTGTGTGGTGGACGGCACCGAGGACAAGTACCTGCTGGTGGAGAAGGGCTCCTGGATGGGCCGCGTCACCTATACCTACTACCAAACCCAGCAGGGGGACGACTACGACCGGATGCGGGAGCTGTTTGACGCCCGGCACCAGGCGGAGCCCCAAACCCTGACAGCGGCCATGGCGGCACAGATCCGGGCCCAGACGGCGGCAATCTCCAACCTGGACTGGTCGGATGAGTTCCCCCTGGACCAAAACGGCATCCCCATTGGCTACAAGGCGGTGCTGCGGGAGCAGCGGGCCACCGGGTACTCCGGCATGGGCCGGACGGTTTACGGGGCAGGCTCCCGGACCAGCCAGGCCAAGACAGGTGTCTACTACTGCACCGCCGGGACGGTGGCGGTGCGGCCGGAGCAGATCCCCTACGGCACCAAGCTCTACATCCGCACCTCCGGGGGCAACTTCATCTATGGCTACGCGGTGGCCAACGACACCGGCACCGGGCTGGTGGACGGGGTGATCGACATCGACCTCTTCTACGATACCTACGAGGAAAGCAAGCTGAACAGCGTGCGGTGGGTGGATATCTATATCCTGGAGTGACCGGCACCAAGGGGCAGAGCAGCCCCGCCTATGGCAGCCGATGGCCCCAGCCCATCTTTTGCAGCAGCCCCCAAGCCGGGGGCTGCTGTTTGTGTATACGGCAAGCGCCGGGGGGCCATTGCGGTCCCCCCGGCGCTTGCGCTGTGTTCCTTAAGCGGGCTACTTTTTCAGCGGCACGATCTCGGTCCAATACCCGTCGGGGTCGCTGATGAAGTAGATGCCCATCCCCGGGTTCTCGTAGCAGATGCACCCCATCTCCCGGTGGAAGGCCCGGGCGGCCTCGATGTCCTCGGTGGCCACCGCCATGTGGATCTCGTTATCCCCCAGGTTGTAGGGCTCCCGGCGGTCCCGCAGCCAGGTCAGCTCCACCTGGTGGCCGGAGACGCCGTCCTCCAAAAAGACCAGGATAAAGCTGCCGTCGGCGGCCTCCTTTCGCCGTACCTCCTGCATCCCCAGGGCCTTTTGGTAAAAGGCCACGCTCTTGTTCAGGTCAAAGACGTTGATGTTGTTGTGTACCATCCGGAAGGTCATGTCTTTTCGCTCCTCTCTTCAGAAGCTGTACCAATAGCCGCCGCACGCATCTTGACGGCAAATTTTCCGCCTGCCTTTGCCAAAAAATCTTGAAATACACACAGTATTCCTGCGC
>JAAWGY010000330.1 GCA_022795575.1 Angelakisella sp.
CCGACGGCCAAAGGCGTCAGTCGCTTGGGGAGCGCTCCCCTGACGCCGCCTGGACCGCTTGGGCCCGGTTCTTCTGCTTGGGTGACAGCCTCAATCTCAACCTTGGGTTGCTCAATGCTTGGTTGGGCGGCTGGCCCTGCGGGGGGACAGGTTTCAGCGGCCTTGCGGGGGAAGCGAAATGGCCCGCTCCCTCCTTCCGGTTGGCCTGACAAGGTGCCTCCGGCGGATCTAATTCCCTGCGGGGGGTTCCCTCCCTTCGGTCGGGTGGGGCCTCCGGCGGATTTTGATTCCCTGCGGGGGGAATTGTATGGGATGAGTTTGCTGGTTTGTGGCTTTGTTTGGTTGTGGCGGCGGGCGTTTTTTTGAGTCCTCCGGCCTAAAGCGTTGCCGTTTCCACATCACCCAACCTATACCACCCTCCGTTTAACAGCCACACCCCCAAAAATCTTCTTTTTCCTCCCCCTTTAACGCTTTGTTTCTTTTTTTTTGCCGCCACCTGTGCTATACTACTACATAGCATTCCCCCAACACCGCATAAATCAGCCGCAAGGAGGCCGTTTTGCTTGAATAAAAAAATCTCACTTGGCGCCGCCATCGCGTATATGGCCATCGTCGCCGCCGTGGTGTTCTGCCTTACCATGTTCTATTCCGAGGGCCGCTATAACGCCATGTACAACAACATCACCGAGCGGGAGCGGGAGTACGCCCTGCTGGCCGAAATCGACCAGTACGCCCGCAAAACCTACGCCGGCTCCATCGACGAGGAGAGCATCCGGGCGGGGATTGCCGCGGGGTACATCTCCGGGCTGGGGGACCCCTACGCCAAGTTCCTCACCGACCGGGAGTACGAGGCCTACCAGCGGAGCGAAACCCAAAAGTACGTGGGCATCGGCGTCACCACCGAGCTGGACCCGGACGGCTACATCCGGGTGCGCACCGTCTACCCCCAGTCCCCCGCCGCCACCGCCCAGATGCAGGCCGGGGACCTGATCGTCAGCGTGGACGGCACCTCCGCCACCAAGGATAACTATACCGAGCTGGTGGGCTCCTTCCGGGGCGCGGCGGGTACCAAGGTGAACCTTGTCTACCGCCGGGATACCGAGGAGATGACAGTGGAGCTGACCCGCCGGGAGATCGACACCCCCACCATCGCCATGACCATGCTGGATAACGTTGCCTACCTGCGCTTCTCCGATATCTCGGACAACACCTCGGAGCACCTGGATACCGCCCTGCGGCAGGCCAGCCAAAGCGGGGCCCAGGCGCTGATCTTTGACATCCGGGGGCTGCAAAGCGATAACGTGGACGTCATCGGAAATATGCTGGATACCCTGCTGGGCAAGATGACGGTAATCTACGCCGAGGACCTCACCGGGGCGATGGAGGCCATCGTGGATTCCGACGAATCGGAGGTGACGCTGCCCATGGTGGTGCTGGCCGATAACGGCACCACCGGCACCACCGAGCTGTTCGCCCAGGCCCTGCGGGATACCGGCAAGGCCCGCACCGTGGGGGAAAACACCTTTGGCAAGGGCACCCGGCAGAGCTACTATAAGCTGAAGAGCGGCGCGGCGGTCTACCTGACGGTGGCCCGGTACGCCGGCCCGGCGGGGGAGACCTACGACGGGGTGGGGATCCCGGCGGACTACGAGATCCACTACCCTGCCGACCTGGACAAGGGCGCCACCATGGGCAACCCGGAGTATGACAACCAGCTGCGCAAGGCGCTGGAGATTGCCGCCACCACCATCAAGACCGAGACGGCCAACAACACGGCGGCGGGCTAACCCCGCCGGGCTGCTTGGACGGCAGGGCAGGCGTGGACGAGGAAGGAAAAGAAAAGGAGAGGGACGGTTATGGTCACGGTAAAGGCGCTGATGGACGGCCGGGAGGCCGGGCTGACGCCGCTGGGAGAGATGCGCTCCATCAAGGGGGCCCCCGCCGGGGAGATGGTGCTGGAAAAGTGGGTGGAGATCCCCGGGGCGGGCGCCTACTGGAAGACCTTCCGGGCCCCCATCTACAGCCGCCAGGTGATGGAGGAGCTCTCCCGCAAGGGCCAGCTGAGCTGGAGCTTTACCCCCCAAAACTGCATCGGCATGATCACCCGCCAGGGCAGCGGCCCCAAGGGGTATGTCCGGCGGCAGATGGGCCTGCACGACCTCTGCGTCCCGGTCTTCCCGGTGGCGGGGCTGTCCTTTTTGGCATGGCGGGTGGTGGGCTACCTCCCCGCCGGGGATGGGTACCTGGCGGTGATGAAGCGCCGGGTGGCCTACTGGGTGTGGCTGGGCATCGCCGCCGCCGTGGCCTTTGCCATCTCCTACCTGCTGTTCCGGTACGGGCCGGAGATGCTTTGGTCCACCATCGTGGACCTGCCCCAAACCCTCTCGGACGCCTGGTTCCGGATGCTGCGGGAATGGGGGATCCTCTGATGGGCCCCCAGGAGCTGATTTGGGCGGCGGACCTTGTGCTGCTGGCGGCGATGACCGCCGTTGGCTTTTTGGTGATGGGGCTGGATAAGGGCATCGCCCGCAAAAACGGGGCGCGGTCCGCCCAGGGCAAGGCCACCCGGCGGCGGGTGCCGGAGCGGACCCTCTTCCTCATCGCCGCCCTGGGGGGCTCCCTGGGGGTGCTGCTGGGGATGTACACCTTCCGGCATAAAACAAAGCACTGGTATTTTGTGGTGGGGGTACCGGCCATCCTGGCGGCGCAGCTTGCGCTGGGGTGGCTTGTCGTTACCCGCCTGATGGGTTAGCAGGGCCTGGCGGCGCACCGCTAAGAGCCTATTCAGGATCTCCCGGTGCGCCGAATGGACGGGTATTTTTTCGTCCTGCAAGGCAAAAAATCTCGGAGCCCTTCGGGCACGTCTGCTTCGCAGAATACTTGCTGTATTGCAAG
>JAAWGY010000331.1 GCA_022795575.1 Angelakisella sp.
AAAATGCGCCCGCCTCCAGCGCCTGCGGCGCGCGGCGGGCTGTTTTGGGGAGAAAGCGGCTACTCCTAACCCCGGCCGCGGTTTGCGCTTCCTGGCCAGCAGGCTACATAACCGCCATTGCCCCCATCCCCACCCAAAAGCCGCTGTTCAAAACCGCGGCCTGACGGCCTACATCAAAACGGCAGGGCCTGTGCCAAAAACACAAGCCCTGCCGTTGTGATAGTCGCCCTGGGGAGTTTCGCTCCTGCGGGAGCGACCAGGGCTCTGCCCTGGACCTGCAAGCCTTTGAAAAGGCTTGACCGAAACTTTTATCGCCCTGCGGGCCTCTGGCGGACAGGCTGGCGGCAACCGGCCACCCATTGCCCCCCTTCACCCGTACTTGCATTTTTTGCAGAAAGGTGTATGATTAGTAGCACATAATTTTTACCATTCCCCAAACAGGAGGTCCTCCCCATGGTCGCCGCGGCAAAGGTCTTTCTCTGGTTTATCCTCTATAGCTTCTTCGGCTGGGTCTACGAATCCATCCTCTGCTCCTGTACCTCCCACTCCCTGGTAAACCGAGGCTTCCTCAACGGCCCCCTCTGCCCAATCTACGGCTTCGGCGCCGTTACCGTCATCCTGGCCTTCTGGTGGGAACCAGACATCAGCCTCTGGAACCTCTTCCTCTCCAGTATGGTCCTCACCTGTACCCTGGAGTATATCACCTCCTGGGGCATGGAAAAGCTCTTCCACGCCCGCTGGTGGGATTATTCGGATTACCGCTTCCAGCTGAACGGCCGCGTCTGCCTCCTGGGCGCCGTGGCCTTCGGCAGCTTTTCAGTGCTGCTGATAAAGGTAGTCCACCCCCGAGTGGCCGCCCTGGTAAACCGCCTGCCCCCCCAGGGCGCCCTGGCCGCCGCCGGCCTCTGCTTCGCCGCCGGCGCCCTGGACTGCTTCGTCACCGTCCGGCATATCCTGGCCCTCAATGGCCGCCTGGCCGAGATCCAGCAGGCCATTGATAGATATAAGACCCAAAGCCGCCGCCGTGCCGAGGCCCTCAAGGAAAGCCTGCAAAGCCGCCTGGAGGAGGGCATCCCCGCCGCCGTGCTGGAGGAGCTCCGTGGACGCCGCCCGGTGGTGGCGCTGGAGGAGCTCCGGGGCGAGCTGCGGGAGCGTCTGGAGGAGCGCTTCGAGGAAAGCATCCACAACTCTCCCCGGGTGCAGGCGCTGCTGGAGCTGCGCCGCTTCCAGGACCGGCGCTTGCTGCGGGCATTCCCCAGGCTTTCCTCCACCCGCTACGGCGACGCCCTGCTGAAGCTGCGGGAGCGGCTTGAAAAGCAGGAGCGTCCCTAAGTCTACAGTAGGGAACAGAAGAGCAGCAGCCCGTGGGGCTGCGTTGGACGGAGAAAGGAAAACGATGGACGACCGGGCAAAGCTTGAACTGTTTGAGAACGCGCCGCCCGCCCGGGCGGTGATGACCATGGCGGTTCCCACCATCATCAGCTCCCTGGTGATGGTGGTGTACAGCCTGGCGGATACCTACTTTGTGGGGATGCTGGGGGATCCGGTGCAGAACGCCGCCGTCACCCTGGCATCGCCGGTGCTGCTTGCCTTTAACGCGGTAAACAACCTCTTCGGGGTGGGCAGCTCCAGCCTGATGAGCCGGGCGCTGGGCCAAAAGGACCACGACACGGTGCGCCGCACCTCCGCCTTTGGCTTTTGGTGCGCCCTGTGCAGCGGGCTGATCTTCTCGCTGGGGTACACGGCATTCCGGGGGACGCTGCTGGTGGGGCTGGGGGCGGATGAGATCACCATCGGCGCCACCGGCGAATATCTCTTCTGGACCGTCAGCTGCGGGGCGGCGCCGGCCATCCTCAACGTGGTGATGGCCTACCTGGTACGGGCGGAGGGGGCATCCCTTCACGCCAGCATCGGAACGATGAGCGGGTGCCTGCTGAACATTTTGCTGGACCCTGTCTTCATCCTGCCCTGGGGGCTGGGCATGGGGGCGGCGGGGGCGGGGTGCGCTACCTTCCTTTCCAACTGCTTTGCCTGCGGGTACTTCTTTGTGTTGCTTTTCCTCAAGCGGCGGAGCACCTATGTTTCCCTTTCGCCCCGGATGGTACGGTTCAGCCGGATCATTGTGGTGGGGGTTTGCATGGTGGGGATTCCGTCCTCCATCCAAAACCTGCTGAACGTGACGGGGATGACGGTGCTGAACAACTTTACCTCCGGCTTTGGGGCGGATGCGGTGGCGGCCATGGGGATTGCGCACAAGGTGAACATGGTGCCAATGCAGGTTGCCATGGGGTTTTCCCAGGGGATTATGCCGCTGATCAGCTACAACTACGGCAGCGGCAACGCCAAGCGGATGAAGGATGTGTTCTTCTTTGCGGCGCAGATTTCGCTGGGGATGATTACCGTTATTTCGGTGGGGTATTACCTTGGGGCGGGGGGATTGGTGGCTCTGTTTATGGATAACCCGGCCATTGTGGGGTATGGTAGCCGGTTTTTACAGGGGATGTGCTTGGGGCTACCGTTTTTGTGTATGGACTTTATGGCGGTTGGGGTTTTTCAGGCTTGCGGGTTGGGGGAGAAGGCGCTGATATTTGCCGTGCTGCGGAAGATTGTGTTGGAGATACCGGCGTTGTATCTGCTGAATTGGTTGTATCCGCTGTATGGGTTGGCTTATGCGCAGTTGGCAGCGGAGGTGGTGCTGGCTACGGCGGCGGTTGTGGTGTTGGCCAGACTGTTCCGGGGCTTGGCCCAAAAGACGGATACCGCTTGACTTGTACCGGCAGCCTAACGCCCAGGTTGTGCCCGCCCGGGCTACCGGGCCGCAGGTCCAGGGCCGCGCAGGCCCTGGTCGCTCCCGCAGGAGCGAAACTCCCCAGGACGGCTATAATAAC
>JAAWGY010000332.1 GCA_022795575.1 Angelakisella sp.
TGAAGAAGTATATTCCTTGACCGCCTACCCGGCGGGGGGTCACTTTCTGGTTCGCCAGAAAGTAACCAAAGAGCGACCAGGGCTACGCCCTGGACCCGATGGCCAAAGGCGTCAGTCGCTTGGGGGGCGCTCCCCTTACGCCGCCTGGACCGCTTGGGTTCGGTTCTTCTACATGGGTGACAGCCTCAATCTCATCGTGTGGTTGCTCGATGCTTGGTTGGGCGGCTGGCCCTGCGGGGGGACAGGTTACAGCGGCCTTGCGGGGGGAGCGTAATGGCCCGCTCCCTCCTTCCGGTTGGCCTGATAAGGTGCCTCCGGCGGATCTAATTCCCTGCGGGGGGTTCCCTCCCTTCGGTCGGGTGGGGCCTCCGGCGAATTTTCATTCCCTGCGGGGGGATTCGTGTGGGATGGGCTTGCTGGGTTGTGGCTTTGGTTGGTTGTGGGGGTGGGCTTTTTTGCCCACCTGCCCGAAAACCAGCCGTTTTGCATCCAGCCCTTAACCGCAGGCCAATTTCTCCCAAACCCATGTAATATCCGCTCCCCTTTTCTGTCTATCCCAGTAAGGGGAAATCTATCCGAAAGGAGGAAGATACCATGGAGGACCTGGAGATCGTGGGCCTGTACTGGGCGCGGGACCAGCTGGCAATCGCCGAGAGCCAGCGCAAATACGGCTCCCTCTGCGGGGGCATCGCCATGAACATATTGCGCAACCGGGAGGACGCCGAGGAGTGCGTCAACGATACCTGGGGGCGGGCCTGGGACAACATCCCGCCCCAGCGGCCCGGCTCCCTGGGGGCCTACCTGGGGCGGATTGTCCGCAACCTTGCGCTGAACCGCTGGCGGAAAAACCACGCAGAAAAACGGGGAGGCGGTAACGGCGAGCTGCTGCTGTCCGAGCTGCGGGAGTGCCTGCCGGAGGAGGGGGAGGGGGTGCTCTGCGCCGAGGAACAGCTCTCGGCGGTGATTGGCCAGTGGCTGACGTGCCTGCCCCAGGAGGATCGGATCGTCTTTTTGCGGCGGTACTGGTATGGCGACAGCCTGGCGGCGATTGCCAAGGCCCGGAGCACCGGCCAGAACCACCTGGCGGTACGGATGCACCGGCTGCGCAAAAGGCTGCGGGAATATCTGAAGGAGGAGGGGATTGCGGTATGAGGGAGGCCTGTAGAGAGGAGCGGCTCTTTTTGGCCATCGGCGGAGTGGCAGACGCGTTGGTGGAGGAGGCCGGGGCAGAGGCTCCCCGGAGGCAGTCTCCCCTGATGCGGTGGACCGCCATAGCTGCGGCGGCGGCTGTGGTGGCGGCAGCGGGGCTGGGCGTCCTGCCTCGGATGGGAGGCGCCGCCGGGGATACGGGTATCATTGAGAACAATTCGCCTGCCGGAGGAATGGCCTTTCTGTCCTATGCGGGGCCGGTGCTGCCGCTGACGGTGCTGGACGGCCCGGAGGGGCTCCCCGCCGCCCGGGAGGTAAGCTGGGACTTTTCCGGCGCAACAGAGGGGCAGGGAAGCGCTCTTTATCAGGTGACGGTGACAGACGATACCATCATCCGCAACGATAGCGAGGGCGCCGTCACCCTGACGGTGGGCTATCCCGCTGCCGCCAGCCTACAGGACGGAGAAAAAACGCTGCCTGTACTGACGGTAGACGGGGCACAGACAGAGACGGCGATGCTGTGGGGGGATACCGGCGCCGGCGGCGTGTGGGAGAGCGCCCAGCTGTCAAGCTGGGAGGACTACCGGGAGCTTTTGGGAGACGGGCGCTACCTATCGGAGGCCCGGGAGGAGCCCCCGGCTCTGGAGCAGCAGGTCACGGTTTGGGAGATTGTGGACAGCACCGCCCCGGCGGTGGATCACGCAAGGATGGCCCCGACGCTTGCCATCCGCTTCCAGGTGGACGAGGCGCGGACACAGGTGTTCACCTATGGCTTTAACGGCGCCAGCTTTGAGGAGGACGGAAGCCGGCAGTACGACTACTTTGTCCCCCAACAGGGCGACCGGGACAGCCGGCGCCTGCTGATCTTTTGGGGGGAGGTGCCGGAAGAATACACCATAGAGGGGTACGAAAACGGCGCCTGCGAGACGCCGCTGGAGGGTGTCACCGGCCGTATGACCGCATTTACCACTACCCTAAGGGCGCTGATGGACCAGCTGGCGGAGGAGGAACTGGCCAGGATGGGGGAGGAGCTGCTGACGCGGCTGGAGGCCGTCAAGGGTGCAACACGCAGGCTGATGGGGCGACTCCTGACGCTGGAGGAGAAGGACTACAGCAGCTATTACCTGGAGGATGTGCTTTCCTATGTCTACGCCAGCCAGCGGGTGGCGTGGTGCACGGCGGAGGTAACGGTCCCGGCCGGAGGAGAGGTCCGGGTGACGGCGCGGTACCAGAAGGCACCCAGCTACGACTTTGCCTGCGCAGGCCAGGGGGAGCCGGGGCGGTTTGGTTTTGACATGGCGGCGGGACTGGGGAGCAGCCTGCGGTTTACCTCGGTGACAGCCCGGCTGGAGAACACCGAGGGGGTGGAGCTGGAAGAGCAGAGCTTTGGGTTTGACCTGGCAAAGGGGATTACCCGGGTGGCGCTGCCGCTGGAGGAGGAGTATTTCTATATGGTGGTAAAGCGAAAGGGGTAGGGAGACGGGCTCTGGGGCGGGCGGGGCCAAAACGCGCCCGCCCCACAATCAAGCATAGCTGCAAACCAGCCAGCCTATCCCATACCATTCCCCCCGCAGGGAATTGGATCCGCCGGAGGCACCTTAAAAACAGCAGGCCACCTTTCGCAAAAGGACAGACAAGCTGCGAACGGACAGGCCTTTAGGCCGGTGAACCCAAAATGCGCCCGCCTCCAGCGCCTACGGCGCGCGGCGGGCTGTTTTGGGGAGAAAGCGGCTA
>JAAWGY010000333.1 GCA_022795575.1 Angelakisella sp.
AACCTTGCAATACACCAAGTATTGCTGCGGTTTTTTGCCTTGCAGGGCGGGAAAATCCCTTGTCCTGCCTGCATCATCCGGTTATGAATACAGGTTCTTGGCAATCCACATCCGCTCGCCGCTCTGTAGGCAGACGATGCCCATCTCGGGCTTGCGCTGGTCGTACTGGGCCCGGAGCTCTTTTTTCCGCTGGTTTTCCATATGGTCAAATTCCTTTCTACTGGGCGATAATCTTGTTAACGGCGTTGAGATAGGCTTTGAGGCTGGCCTCGAAGATATCGGTGGAAAGGCCCCGGCCGGTGACGCTCCGCTTGCCCCTGCGGAGCTTTACCACCACCTCGCCCTGGGCGTCCTCCCCCTCTGTCACCGAATGGATGCTGTAGTTTACCAGCTGGAAGCCCACCTGTACGATGCTGTCGATGGCCTTGAAGGCGGCGTCGATGGGGCCGTCCCCCCGGGCCACCTGCTCCATCTCCTCCCCGTCCCGGAGGAGCTTGACCACCGCGGTGGCGGAGATCACCGTGCCGCTGTTGACCACGAAGCTGTGGAGGCGGTAGGTCTCCGGGATGGCGTAGCCCGCCGCCCCAACGATGGCCTCAATGTCCTTGTTGGTGACGGTCTTTTTGCGGTCCGCCAGGGCAAGGAAGCGGGTAAACGCCTTTTCCAGGGCCTCCCCCGGCAGGGTGTACCCCAATTCCTCCACCCGCTGGGTAAAGGCGTGCTTGCCGGAATGCTTGCCCAGCACCAGGTCGTTATCGTAGATGCCGATGGTCTGGGGGGACATGATCTCATAGGTAAGGGGGTTTTTCAGCACCCCGTGCTGGTGGATGCCGGCCTCGTGGTTAAAGGCGTTGCGGCCCACCACCGGCTTGTTGGGGGGGATCTTTTGGCCCACGATGGTGGAGAGCAGGCGGCTGGTGCGGTAAATCTGGCGCAGGTGGATGCCGGTTTCGGCGCGGTAGCACTGTCCCCGGGTATCCAGGGCCATGATGACCTCCTCCAGGGCCGCGTTGCCGGCCCGCTCCCCGATGCCGTTTATGGTGCCCTCCACCTGGTCGGCCCCGGCCCGCACCGCCGCCAGGGAGTTGGCCACCGCCATCCCCAGGTCGTTGTGGCAGTGCACCGAAAGGACCACCTCTTCCCCGTTCCTTTTGCGGTGGAGGTTCTGTTTAAGCCAGGCGATGAGCTCCCCCATCTCCTCCGGGGTGATGTAGCCCACGGTATCCGGGACGTTGATGGTGCCCGCCCCGGCGTCCACGGCGGCATTCAGGGCGGTGAGGAGGAAATCCCGGTCGCTGCGGGTGGCGTCCTCGGCGGAAAACTCCACGTCGTCGCAGAGGGTGCAGGCGTAGGCGACGCTATCGGAGATCATACCGAGGGCTTTTTCCCGGGTAATACACAGCTTTTCGCTAAGATGGAGGTCGCTGGTGGCGATGAAGACATGGAGCCTGGACTTTTGGGCCGGCTTTAGGGCTTGGGCGGCTACCTCGATATCCCCCCGGACGGCCCGGCAGAGGGCGGCCACGGTGGAGCGGGTGACGGTGCGGGCCACCTCCTGCACCGCCGCAAAGTCGTCGGGGGAGGACACCGGGAAGCCGGCCTCGATGACGTCCACCCCCAGGCGTTCCAGCTGGCGGGCAAGCTCCACCTTTTCCCGGGGGTTCATGGTGCAGCCGGGGGCCTGCTCCCCGTCCCGGAGGGTGGTGTCAAAAATATGTATCCTTCTCATGGGGGTTCCTCCCTTTTTCCGCGTTATTCCACGCTATTGTAGCATATTGGCAAAGAAAAAGGAAGGGGCCGGGCTCCTCTCGCACAGAAAAAATATCTTGACAGGGATGCCGGAATGGGGTATTCTTATTTCAGTACAGTAACTATTTTCTAGTTGCAGAAAGGAGTTTATAAAAATATGACAAAAAACATTTTCAACTCGCAGTACCTCCACTGGTACCCGTAGCAGAGAAGGGGTTTGCATGGTATGTCAAAATCGGAAAAGCTGATGAAACGATTACTGAATGTCCCCAAGGATTTCACCTATACAGAGGCCGCCACACTCCTAAAGCAGCTGGGATTTTCCGAGTCCAACAAAGGTAAGACCTCCGGTTCACGGGTAAGGTTTTTTCGGGGATCTGATCAGTGTGCATTTCTTCTCCACAAGCCCCATCCCGGAGATGTTTTACCAGTTGCTTTTGTTCGTCAATTGGCGGAATTTGTTAAGAATTTATAGCTTTATTTGTACTGCATATTTTGATAGAGTCCACTTGTGATATCCTAACTGTGTCTTTGTACTGCATATTTTGATAGAGTCCACTTGTGATATCCTAACGTGTCGATGGGATGATTCATCCCAAATCCAAACTGAGTTGCGTGATTACAACTGATTCATGTAACATTTATCTGTGTCTATGAAACAAAACATTTTGAAGTACAGAGGTTATACCACTGTTATTGAATTCAGCGCCGAAGACTGTATCCTTTATGGTAAAATCGAAGATATTCGTGATTTCGTAAATTTTTCAGGGGAGAATGCTGCGGAAATTGAACAGGCTTTTCATGAAGCTGTTGATGATTATTTGGATTTTTGCAAGGAGATGGGCAAGGAACCGGAAAAGCCCTACAGAGGCTCCTTCAATGTCCGCATTCCTCCGGAGCTGCACCGGGCCGCTGTTATAGGGGCGCGGGAGTCCGGGCTGACCCTCAACGGATTTGTAGAGACCGCCCTGCGGGAAAAGGTGGAGCGGCTCTCCCCTAAGAAGCTGTACCAATAGCCGCCGCACGCATCTTGACGGCAAATTTTCCGCCTGCCTTTGCCAAAAAATCTTGAAATACACACAGTATTCCTGCGCTT
>JAAWGY010000334.1 GCA_022795575.1 Angelakisella sp.
GCGCCGAATGGACGGGTATTTTTTCGTCCTGCAAGGCAAAAAATCGCAGGAATACTTGCTGTATTGCAAGATTTTTTAACGCAGTAGGGCGGAAAAATACCCGTTCAGGCGGCGTGCTGGGAGATTTTGAATAGGCTCTTAAAGCCTATTCAAGATCTCCCGGTGCGCCGAATTGGCAGGGATTTTTGTGTCCTGCAAGGCAAAAAACCGCAGGAATACTTGCTGTATTGCAAGGTTTTTTCCAGGCGCTAAGAGCCGCCTGCGGCGGTTGCGCCTGGACGCGCCTGCGGGCGCAGTAACGCCGCAGGGCGCAAAAAGGACTGTCAAGGCGGCGTGCAGGGAGATTCTGAACAGGCTCTTATCCGTTGGCCGGCAGCGTCGGCAGCGGGTTGGCCTCCAGATAGCTGTCGATGGCCTGCCGCAGCCGCTGGCAGGTCTCCTCCATGGTGATCTCCGTTAGCTGGGCGGCGGCCATGGTCTGGTGTCCCCCGCCCCCCATGCTCTCCATGATGATCTGGACGTTTACCGTCCCCATGCTCCGGGCCGAAAGGTTTACCCCGTTGCCCACCTTAAAGAGCAGGAAGGATGCCTCCACCCCGCTGATGTTCAGCAGCTCGTCGGCGGCCTGGGACGCGATGATCCGCATATCCGGCATCTCCTTTTCGGTACAGGCGATGGCGCAGCCCCGGTAGGCCTGGGCCGCCGCCACCAGCTGGGCCTTCTGCTGGTAGCTTTCCATGTTGGAGGCAAACAGCTTGCGCACCTCCACCGTGTCCGCCCCCATCCGCCGCAGGTAGGCGGCGGCCTCAAAGGTCCGTACCCCGGTGCGCAGGGTAAAGTTTTTGGTATCCAGCATAATGCCGGATAGCATGGCGGAGGCCTCCGCCGGGGCGATCTTTTGGTTTTCTCCCAGATACTGCACCAGCTCGGCCACCATCTCGCAGGCCGAGGAGGCGTAGGGCTCGTGGAAGAAGATGATGGCGTCGTCGATGTGGTCCACCATCTTGCGGTGGTGGTCGATGACCACCACGTTGCGGCAGCCGGCGTAGACGGTGGTGGATTCCAGCAGCGTTTTGACGTGGGTATCCACCACAAACAGCAGGGTATCCGCCGCCAGCCGCTCCAGGGCGTCCTCCGGGGAGATGAACAGCTCCCCCAGCCCCTCCTCCTTCATCTTCACCACCAGGGACTGGGCAAGGCTCCGCCCCTGGTCCAGGACGATGCTGGCGTTGTGGCCCATGTTCCGCAGCCCGGCGCAGAGTCCCACCGCCGCCCCCACGCAGTCCAGGTCGGCAAAGCGGTGGCCCATCACCAGGATGTTCTGGCTGGTCTGCACAATCTCGGTGATGGCGTTGGCCACAATACGGGTGCGGACCTTGTTCCGCTTTTCCACACCCTTGCTCACCCCGCCAAAGAACTCGTACCCGTCCCGCAGCTTGACGGCGGCCTGGTCGCCCCCCCGGCCCAGGGCCATATCCAGCGCCTGCCGGGCCAGCGACTCGGACTCGTGGAGGCTCCCCTCCTTGCTCCCCACCCCGATGGACATGGTGGCGGAGATGCGGTCCCCGGCGGTAATGCCCCGGATCTGGTCCAGCACCTGGAAGCGGCTGGCCTCGATCTGGCGCATATACCGGTCCTCGATGACAGCGATATACCGGTCCTTATCCAGCTTCTTCAAAAGCCCGCAGTTTTCCTCGGCAAAGGTTTCGATGATATGCTCGATCTCCCCCATGGTCTTGCTACGCTCGTTCTCCTTGGCGTCCACAAACAGCTCGGAGAAGTTGTCGATCACCATCAGCAGCACCCAGGGGCGGGAGTCAAAGTATTCCTTGGCGTACACCTTCAGGTCGTGGTCGTCAAAGAAGTACAGGACATACACCGCCTCGGCGTCCCGCTGGGTCAGCAGACAGTGGCAGGTGTACATCCGGTTCCCCACCACCACGTTCTGCCCCTCCGGGGAGCCCTCCTCGGTAAGCTCCACCTGGGGGGCCACCTCCCCAATCTGCCGGCCAAAGGCGTCCTCTCCCCCCAGGACGTGCTGGCGGCAGTAGTCGTTCTGCCACAGGATTTCGCCGTTCCGGCGCACCATCATGGTGGCCATCGGGTAAGCTCCCACCGATTCCTCCCGGGCGCCGTATAGGGACTCCCGCAGGGCGGCAAGCTGCCGCTTGGTGTCCCGGCCAATCCGGGCGCACTGCAGCGCCGCCCACAGCGCCACGGCCAGCCACACCCCGGCGACGGTGGCGAAAACCGGGAGCGCCACAAAGAAGTAGGAGGCACCGGCACCGATGCCGCTTACCACCAGCAGGACGATGATCACCGGCCGGTAGAGGTTCATTCTGTCCAGCATTCGCGTTTTCCTCCTGTTCGCCAGTAGTTTTTTTGGGAAAGCTGCCAAATTTGGGGGAATCATGCGGAAGATAAACTATAGTATATCACATTATTCTACCTGCGGCAAGGGTGCGGAGCGCCAAGGCTTTGGGGCTGGTGGTCCCAAAATGCGCCCGCTTACAGCGCCTGCGGCGCGCAGCGGGCTGTTTTGGGGAGATAGCGGCTTCCCCTGGGACCGGCCGCGGTTTATGCTTCCTGGCCAAGAGGGCGGCAAACCGCCATTGGCCCCATCCTCACCACCACGCCGCTGTTAGAAACCGCGGCCTGACGGCCTGATAGGACGGCAAGGCCCATATTCTTTGGCATATACCCAGCCGCAAATCGTTCCTCCAAAGGGCTGCGCCAGCAGCCCTACGGCCAACCGCCGAAGGCGGCTCTTAGGCCGTGCCTCCCCTGAAAGGGGAGGTGTCGCCCGCAGGCGACGGAGAGGTCGGCCTCCGCAGAGGCC
>JAAWGY010000003.1 GCA_022795575.1 Angelakisella sp.
ACCGCAGCAATACTTGGTGTATTGCAAGGTTTTTTAACGCGGCAGGGCGGGAAAAGACCTGGCCTGACGGCGTCAGACGGTTGTGAATACAGGTTCTAACGCCGCAGGGTGTAAAGGGGCCTGCCGAAGCGGTCCGGGAACCTGTCCAATCGCTGCGAAAAACCCCCAAGGAGGAATCCCCCATGTTTGATTTTGCCATGAAATTCGTGCTGCTGATTCTCTTCTTTGGCGTAATGGTGGCCATCGGCCTCTATTGCCGCCGCCACGCTACCGACGTCAGCGGCTTTGTGCTGGGCGGCCGCAGCGTGGGCCCCTGGCTCACCGCCTTTGCTTACGGGACAAGCTACTTTTCGGCGGTGGTGTTTGTGGGCTACGCCGGGCAGTTTGGCTGGAGGTATGGCATCGCCGCCACCTGGGCGGGGCTGGGCAATGCCTTTTTGGGCAGCCTGCTGGCCTGGGTGGTGCTGGGGCGCCGTACCCGGGTGATGACACAGCACCTGGACAGCGCCACCATGCCGGAGTTTTTTGGCAAGCGGTTCGGGAGCCCGGCCCTTAAGCTCTGCGCCTCGGCGATTATCTTCGTTTTCCTGATCCCCTATACCGCGTCCCTCTATAACGGCCTTTCCCGGCTCTTTGGCATGGCCTTTGATATCGATTACTCGGTCTGCGTTGTGGTGATGGCGGTGCTTACCGCCGTCTATGTCATCGCCGGGGGGTATATGGCCACCGCCATCAACGACTTTATCCAGGGCATCATTATGCTGGCGGGCATTGTGGCGGTGATTTTGGCGGTGCTCCAAAGCCAGGGAGGCTTTCTGGCGGCGCTGGAGCGGCTGGCCCGGGTTCAGGGGGACAGCGATATCCCCGGGGTTTACGCCTCCTTTTTTGGCCCGGACCCGGTGAACCTGCTGGGGGTGGTGGTCCTCACCAGCCTGGGCACCTGGGGCCTGCCCCAGATGGTCCAGAAGTTCTACGCCATCAAAAGCGAGGCGGCCATCAGCAAGGGGACGGTGATCTCCACCGTCTTCGCCCTGGTGGTGGCGGGGGGCTGCTACTTCCTGGGCGGGTTTGGGCGGCTGTTCCAGGACCGGGTGGACGTTGCGGCGGAGGGCTTTGACGCCATCATCCCCGCCATGCTCTCCGGCCTGCCGGCCACCCTGATTGCGGTGGTGGTGATTCTGGTGCTCTCCGCCTCCATGTCCACCCTCTCCTCCCTGGTGCTTACCTCCAGCTCCACCCTGACGCTGGACTTCATCCGGGGGAACATCATCCGGGAGATGGACGAAAGGCGGCAGGTGCGGTGGATGCGGGGGCTGATCGTCGTGTTTATCTCCATCTCGGTGGTGCTGGCGCTGATCCAATACAAGTCCAGCGTAACCTTCATCGCCCAGCTGATGGGGGTATCCTGGGGGGCGCTGGCGGGGGCTTTTCTGGCGCCCTTCCTCTACGGGCTTTACTGGAAGGGGACGACCACGGCAGGCTGCTGGGCCAGCTTCCTTTTCTCCACGGCGATGATGCTGGCCAACATCCTCTGGAAGCAGCATTTTCCGGTGCTGCTCCAGTCTCCCATCAACGCGGGGGCCTTTTGCATGGTGGCGGGGCTGGCCATTGTGCCGGTGGTCAGCGCTGTCACCAGGGCGCCGGCTCCGGCCCGGCTGGACCAGATCTTTGCCTGCTACAACCGGACTGTCACCGTTACGGTGCGGGATTCGATTGGAGAGAACGAGGTCGACGACGTCTAATACTTTAAGTATAATAACGATGTTATTTCACATAAAATTGCCAGACAAAGCAAAGGGCCTGGAACCGTTTCTGCGGCTCCAGGCCCTTGCTTTTTTTGGTGCGGGGGGATTTACTTGCAGCCCCTGGATAACGCAACAGGTACAGGGCAACTTTTATGGCTCCAGGCCCCTGCCTGGCTACCTATCCGTTTGGTGCGGGGGGATTTACTTGCAGCCCCTGGATAACGCAACAGGTGCAGGGCAACTTTTACGGCTCCAGGCCCTTGCCTGGCTACCTATCCGTTTGGTGCGGGGGGATTTACTTGCATCCTTTGGACAACGCAACAGGTACAGGGCAGCTTTTATGGCTCCAGGCCCTGGCCTGGCTACCTATCCGTTTGGTGCGGGGGGATTTACTTGCAGCCCCTGGATAACGCAACAGGTACAGGGCAACTTTTACGGCTCCAGGCCCCTGCCTGGCTACCTATCCGTTTGGTGCGGGGGGATTCACTTGCAGCCCTTGGGCAACGCAACAGGGATAGGGCAACTTTTATGGCTCCAGGCCCCTGCCTGGGTATTGGTTTACTCGGCGGGCGCCTAAGGCGGCCAGCTCGCCCATGACAAAGGCCTCCTGGGCGGGGTCGCAGATCACCGTTACCATGGTCCCGCCGGCAGACCCGGATGCCGCCCCCACCGCCATACCAGGGGCCATGGCCGAGGCGATGGGTGTCCGGTGGGAGATGCCCTCCCCCGGCCGGTGGGTGGAGATGGAAAGCTCCAGCCCGCCCCCCTGGGCAGCCGCCAGGGCAGATGCCGCCAGCCTGGCCTCCTCCCCACCGGGGAATACCGCCTGTATCGTCACCTTCATCGAAAAGTACCTCCTTTGTAGGAATCAACCGGGGAGCGAGCCCCTGCCGTTCCCTATTGTTGTGCCCCCAACATCCCGGTTCATCCACAAAAGCGTTTTTTTCCGGCGGGGCGGCACAGCAGAAAAGGAGAGAGCCCCTGGCGGTCCGCCCCCCGCCGGGGCTGTTTTGCAAAAAGCAGCGGAAGTCTACAGAAAAAATTTGCCATAGACAGGCCGGTTGTGGTACAATAAGTCTTTGTGAAAGAGCGGAAGGAGGGACGACGGTGGATGTGCGGGTAGGCGACGTGCTGGAGATGAAGAAGCCCCACCCCTGCGGCTGCAAGCTGTTTTCCGTCACCCGGGCGGGGATGGACTTCAAGATCCAGTGCCAGAAGTGCGGGCGGCTGGTGGAGGCCCCCCGGCTAAAGGTGGAGCGCAACATCAAAAGGATCATCCGGGAGGGGCAGGCGGAATGAGCGCTGCCGGTGCCCGGGGTGACGGGAATAGGTTTTAGGGAATGAAAGGAGGCCGGAAAGGATGGCCGATTTTTTGGCGCAGCTGGCCGGGGTGGAGCTGCGGTATGAGGAGATGACCCACCTTCTCAGCGACCCGGAGGTGGTGGGGGATCCCCAGCGGTATGCTGCCCTGATGAAGGAGTATACCGGCCTCACCCCCTTGATCGACTGCTGGCGGCGGTACCGGGGGGCGGAAAAGAGCTACCGGGACGCCCTGGAGCTGCTGGAGCAGGGGGGGCTGGAGCCGGACCTCCGGGAGATGGCGGAGGAGGAGCGGGAGAGCGCCCGGGCCGCCATGGAGGCGGGGGAGCAGGAATTAAAGCTGCTGCTCCTCCCCAAGGACCCCAACGACCAGAAGAACGTCATCATCGAGATACGGGCCGGGGCCGGCGGCGAGGAGGCCGCCCTCTTTGCCGGCAGCCTCTACCGGATGTACACCATGCACGTCCAGCGGCTGGGCTGGCGGGCCGAGGTGCTGAACCTGAACGAAACCGAGCTGGGGGGCGTCAAGGAGGTAAGCTTTTCGGTCCAGGGGGAGGGGGCCTACAGCCGCCTGAAGTACGAAAGCGGCGTCCACCGGGTGCAGCGGGTGCCGGAGACCGAAACCCAGGGCCGCATCCACACCAGCACCGTCACGGTGGCGGTGCTGCCCGAGGCCCAGGAGGTGGAGGTGCAGATCGACCCCAAGGACCTGAAGATCGACACCTACCGCTCCAGCGGGGCGGGGGGCCAGCACATCAACAAGACGGAATCCGCCATCCGCATTACCCACCTGCCCACCGGGCTGGTGGTGGAGTGCCAGGACGAGCGGAGCCAGTACAAGAACAAGGACAAGGCCATGCGGGTGCTGCGCAGCCGCCTTTACGAGCGGCAGCAGGCGGAGCAGGACGCCGAGATCGCCTCGGCCCGGCGCAGCCAGGTGGGCACCGGGGACCGCAGCGAGCGGATCCGCACCTACAACTTCCCCCAGGGCCGCGTCACCGACCACCGCATCGGCCTTACCCTCTACAAGATTGACGCCGTGATGGACGGGGAGCTCACCGAGCTTACCGACGCCCTGATCACCGCAGACCAGACCGAAAAGCTCCGGGCCCAGGGGGAGTAGGATGGAAAAGGAAACGCTGCTGCTCCCCGCCCGGGACCTGACGGCGGACGCCGGGAGCATCGCATTGGCGGGGCGGATCCTCCGGGAGGGGGGGATTGTGGCCATCCCCACCGAGACGGTCTACGGCCTGGCCGGCAACGCCCTGGACCCCGGGGCCACCGCCAAGATCTACGCCGCCAAGGGCCGGCCGTCGGATAACCCCCTTATCGTACACATCCAGGCCATGGAGGAATGGGCCCCGTTGGTACGGGAGCTGCCCAAGGAAGCGGAAGCCCTTGCCGCCGCCTTCTGGCCCGGGCCCCTTACCATCATCCTGCCCAAATCGGCGCTGGTTCCGGATACCACCTCCGGGGGGCTGGACACCGTGGCGGTGCGGATGCCCGCCGACCCCATCGCCCGGGGGGTGATCCGGGCGGCGGGGGTGCCCCTGGCGGCGCCCTCGGCCAACCGCTCCGGCAGCCCCAGCCCCACCACCTGGCGCCACTGCGCCGATGACCTGATGGGCCGGGTGGACGCCATCCTCCAGTCCCGCGACTGCGGGGTGGGGGTGGAATCCACCGTCCTTTCCCTCTGCCAACGGGGGGAGGATGGCAGGCCGGTGCCCCGGCTGCTGCGGCCGGGGGCGGTGACGCCGGACCAGCTCCGGGAGGCGCTGGGGACCGATATTGTGGTGGACCGGGGGGTGCTGGAGCACCTGGGGGAGGGGGAGAGGGCCCTTTCCCCGGGGATGAAGTACAGGCACTACGCCCCCGCCGCGGAGGTGACGCTGGTAAAGGGGACCACAGAGCAGTACCGGGGGTACCTGGAGAAAACGGCCCGCCCGGGGGACTGGGCCATGTGCTTTACCGAGGACCTGCCCGTCCCGGGGATGCCCGCCTGCCCCTACGGCGGCGCGGCGGACCACCGGGAGCAGGCCCGGCGGCTCTTCCAGCTGCTGCGGGAGCTGGACGGCCGGGGGGCAGAGCGGATCTTTGTCCACGCCCCCCGGCAGGACAACGTGGGGCTGGCGGTGTACAACCGCCTGCTCCGGGCGGCGGCCTTCCGGGTGGTGGAGCCGCAGCCGTAGGGCCCCGGCGTGCCGGGGGCTGCGGAGCTGACAGGAAATAACTGACAAGAGGGAAAAAGGAAAGGAAGGGAACAACAGGGATGATGGTTATCGGCATCACCGGGCCCACCGGGGCGGGGAAGTCCATCGTCTGCCGGCTGCTGGGGGACTGGGAGCGGATCAGCATCGTCGATTGCGACCGGGTGGCGCGGCAGGTGGTGCGCCGGGGGGAACGGTGCCTGCTGGATCTGGCGGTGGAGTTTTCCTCCGCCATTGTGGATAAGGACGGGGAGCTGAACCGCCGCAAGCTGGCCTCCATCGTCTTTACCGACCGGAAAAAGCTGCGGCGGATGGAAAAGATCATCTACCCCTACATCATGTTCCGGATTCTCCAGGAGATCAGCCGGCGGGAAAAGATGGGGGACAGGGCGGTGTTTTTGGACGCGCCAACGCTGTACCAGAGCGGGGCAAGCCTCCTTTGCCAGAAGGTGACGGCGGTGCTGGCCCCCCCGGAGGACCGGCTGCGGCGGATCATGGAGCGGGACGCCCTCACCGAGGAGGAGGCCCGGGCCCGGATGGCCAGCCAGCCGGGGGACGATTTTTTCGAGAGCCGGGCGGATTATATCATCCGCAACACCGGCCGGATGTCCGCCCTGCGCCTGGAGGTGCTGGAGCTCCAGAACAAGCTGGGGCTGTAGCCGGGGGGGAGGATTGCCATGTTCCGGGTGCGGTACGCGGAAGCGGGGGACAGGGAGGCGTGGCTCCGGATGGACCGGCACCTGCCGGAGGAGCTCTTTGAGGGAAAGGTCAGGGACCGGATGGGATACCTGCTTACCGACGGAGGCATCCCTGTGGGGCTGCTGCGGTACAGCCTCTTTTGGGACAGCATCCCCTTTTGCTGCCTGCTGTTTGTGAAGGAGGCAAGGCGGGGGCAGGGGGGAGGCCGGGCGCTGATGGACCGCTGGGAGGGGGAGATGCGGCAAAAAGGCCACCGGCTGCTGCTGACCTCCACCCGGTCGGACGAGGAGGCCCAGCATTTTTACCGCAGGCTGGGCTACCAAGACGCCGGGGGGCTGCTGCTGACCGCCCCCGGCTACCAGCAGCCGCTGGAGCTGTTCCTGGCCAAAACGATAGATGAATAAGGAGAGGTTATTGGTTTGCGAAGAATTTGGGAGCGTCTTTTCATCCCCGGGGTGCTGCTGGGGTGTATCGCCCTGCTGCTGCTGGGGATGTCCCGGTACTACCGGGCCGCCTACCCCATAAGGTACCGGGAGGCGGTGGAGCGGGAGGCGGAGGTAAGCGGCCTGGACCCCGCCCTGGTCTACGCCGTCATCCGCAGCGAGAGCGGCTTTTCGCCCGCCGCCCGCTCCTCGGTGGACGCCCGGGGGCTGATGCAGCTGACGCCGGATACCCTCCAGTGGGTGCGGTACCGGCTGGGGGAGGAGGGGGCCGCCTCCTCCGACCTGCTCTACGACCCGGGGGAGAACATCCGGTACGGCTGCGCCAACCTGGGGCTGCTGCTCCGGGAGTTTGGCGGGGAGGATACCGCCCTTGCCGCCTACCACGCCGGCCGGGGCTGCGTCAAGGGCTGGCTCACCGACAGCCGCTATTCCGGCGACGGGGAGCGGCTGGACGACATCCCCTACCGGGATACCAGCAGCTATGTCAAAAAGGTCCTTGTTACCCGGGACCTGTATCACCGCCTCTACCCCGGCCTCTGCGCCGGCTCCCCGTCCTGATGTGCCGCGGGAGGCAGGCGGGAACACAACGGCAGAAACCTGTAGCAATACAGCTTTTGAATCAATCTGACAAGGAGGAGTTTACAATGAGCGCAAAAACACCCGGTGAGGAGCTGAAGGAGAAGCTGCTCTACACCCCCAAGAACCTGTCCGAGAAGATGACCCCCGAGGAAAAGGACGCGGCGGAGGCCTTCAGCGTCCCCTACAAGGAGTTCCTGGACCGTGCCAAAACCGAGCGGGAGGCCGTCGCGGTGATGGTGGAGATGCTGGAGGGGGCGGGGTATCGCCCCTTTGTCCCCGGGACCAGCTACCCCGCCGGCAGCAAGGTCTACCTCAACAACCGGGGCAAGGCCCTGATCGCCAGCACCATCGGCACCCTGGACATCGGGGAGGGGGTGCGCATCGAGGCCGCCCACATCGATAACCCCCGGCTGGACCTGAAGCCCAACCCCCTGGTGGAGGAGCAGGAGCTCTGCTACCTGAAAACCCACTACTATGGCGGCATCAAAAAGTACCAGTGGACCGCCATCCCCCTCTCCCTCCACGGGGTGGTGGTAAAGAAGGACGGCAGCAGCGTCACCGTCACCATCGGCGAGGACCCCGCCGACCCGGTCTTCTGCGTCACCGACCTGCTGCCCCACCTGGGCAAGGACCAGATGAAGAAGCCCATGACCGAGGGTATCACCGGCGAGCAGCTGAACATCCTGGTGGGCTGCGAGCTCTACCCCGATGAAAAGGTCAGCGAGCGGGTGAAGCTGAACATCATGAGCCTCCTCAACGGCAAGTACGGCATCACCGAGGGGGACTTCCAGTCCGCCGAGCTCTGCGCCGTCCCCGCCTTCCGGGCCCGGGACATCGGCCTGGACCGGGGGATGATCGGGGCCTACGGCCACGACGACCGGGTTTGCGCCTACGCCCAGCTGATGGCCGAGATGGGGGCCAAATCCCCCGCCCACACCACCGTCACCGTCTTCGCCGATAAGGAGGAGGTGGGCAGCGACGGCGTCACCGGCCTCCACTCCCACTTCCTTGTGGACTTCATCGCCGACCTGGCCCAGGCCGGCGGCAAGGAGCTTCGCCACGTCCTCCGGGCCTCGGCCTGCCTTTCCGCCGACGTCAGCGTCGCCTACGACCCCGCCTTCCCCGATGTCACCGAAAAGCACAACTGCGCCTACCTGGGCTACGGCCCGGTGCTGACCAAGTACACCGGCGGCGGCGGCAAGTCCTCCACCAACGACGCCCCCGCCGAGTACGTGGCCTTTGTGGAGGGCCTTTTGGAGGCAAACGGCGTCACCTGGCAGACCGGCGAGCTGGGCAAGGTGGACCAGGGGGGCGGCGGCACCGTGGCCAAGTATGTCTCCCACTTTAACGTGGATACGGTGGATATGGGGGTGGCGGTGCTCTCGATGCACGCCCCCTTCGAGGTCATCTCCAAGGCGGACCTCTACATGACCTATAAGGCGATGGAGGCCTTTTACAAGTAAGAACCTGTATTCATAACCGGATGATGCAGGCAGGACAAGGGATTTTCCCGCCCTGCAAGGCAAAAAACCGTAGCAATACTTGGTGTATTGCAAGGTTTTTTAACGCGGCAGGGCGGGAAAAGACCTGGCCTGACGGCGTCAGACGGTTGTGAATACAGGTTCTAAGCAATACCAGCGGTAAAAGCAGCGCCGCCCTTTCCCGGGGCACCGGGGGAGGGCGGCATACTATGGGAGCGACAGAATGGAAACGATGCTGATTATGTGTGCCGGGGTGCTGGTGGGGGCCACCGTCTTCCCCGCCCGGCTGAAGGTGTGGAACAGCCGCCTCCAGGTGGCGATGACCGCCCTGCTGATCTTCACCATGGGGGTGGGGCTGGGGAGCCGCCCCGGCTTTCTGGCGGAGCTGGGGGAGATGGGGCTGGACAGCCTCCTGTTCGCGGCGGTGCCCATCCTCCTTTCGGTGGCGGCAGTCTACCCCCTTAGCCGCCGCTTTTTGGAAAAGCGGGAGGGAGAGGAGGAGGACAGCCCATGATGGCCCTGATTGCCCTAAGCTGCCTGACGGCGGGGGTGGCCTGCGGCCTGTGGCTCTTCTCCCCCGGGGCCTCGGCCTGGCTCACCGGCCATTCCCAGGGGATGCTTTGGGTGCTGATGTTCTTGGTGGGGCTCAGCGTGGGGATGGGCAAGGACGTCCTGCGGCGGGTGGGGCGCTACCGGCTGCGGGTGCTGCTGCTGCCGGCAGCCATCACCGGGGCTTCGGTGGCGGCGGGCTTCCTCTGCGCCCCCCTCACCGGGCTGGGGCTGGCGGAAAGCGTCTGTGTCACCAGCGGCATGGGCTGGTACAGCCTCTGCGGCATCATGCTCACCGACCTTGCCGGGGCCAA
This sequence comes from Angelakisella sp., assembly GCA_022795575.1. Taxonomy (GTDB): domain Bacteria; phylum Bacillota; class Clostridia; order Oscillospirales; family Ruminococcaceae; genus Angelakisella. The sequence goes on from JAAWGY010000003.1 coordinate 9,338, forward strand.
GGCGGGGACGGTGGCCTTTTTGGCCAACCTCCTGCGGGAGCTCCTCTCCTTTGTGGTCATCCCCTGGATTGCCGCCCGCCTGAACCACTACACCGCCATCGCCCCGGCGGGGGCCACCAGCGAGGACACCACCCTGGCCATCCTCATCCGCTGCACCCGGGAGGATGTGGTGGTGCTGGCGGTGGTCAACGGGGTGCTCTGCTCGGCGGCGGTGCCCTTCCTCATCCGGTTTTTCTACACGGTGCTGGGGTAGCCCGGCGCGCCGCTGGCTGTCCGGCGTCCGATTGGGGGCGCCGGGCTTTTTGCCCCCACCAAAAGGAATAAATGTATAAATAATTGGATAATCACATAAGCGTTTTCCCCAAAATGCAGCAGACTAAACAAAAGAAAACGCTTAAGTTAAGGGACTATCTATAAAATAAAGGCAAAAAGGGGGTTTACAGCGGGAATGCAACGGTGTATAATAATGCACAGAAAACGCAAGAACATTCACTCCCCTGCAAAAAGGAGGACAACGAGATGAAGCAGCTCCGTTTCCTTCCGGCGGCCTTCCAGCGACGACGATAGCCGCCGCCTGCCCCGGAAAAAGGAAGCCAACCATACATCCAACAAAAAAGGAGATATTACCATGATGAAAAAGCTGATGAGTGTCCTGTTGGCCGGCCTGATGGTGGCCGCCATGACCGCCTGCGGCAGCAGCCCCGCCCCCTCCTCTACCGCCCCTGCGCCCTCCACCCCCGCATCCTCTGACGCCCCCTCCTCCCAGCCCGAGTCCTCCAGCACCCCGGCGGAAACCAACGTTGTCATGCCCACCTACCCCGACGCCGCCACCGTGGACCTGGCCAAGGTTGACGCCGAGATCAAGGAGCTGGCCGCAAAGGTAAAGACCATCAACGAGGGCAAGCTGGTGCTGGGCACCTCCGCCGACTACTCCCCCTATGAGTTCCACATCCTGGATAACGGCGTGGATAAGATCGTGGGCTTCGATATCTCCCTGGCTCAGGCCATCGCCGACGAGCTGGGTGTCGAGCTGGAGATCCGGGACATCCCCTTCGATTCCATCCTGATGGAGCTGAACATGGGCTCCGTCGATATCGGCATCGCCGGCTTCACCCCCACCCCCGCCCGGCTGGAGGCCATCGATATGAGCCATCTTTATGAGCTCCAGAGCCAGTCGATGCTGATCCGGAAGGAGGACCTGGGCAAATACAAGGACTACAACGACTTTGGCGCCGGTACCAGCGTGGGCGCCCAGACCAGCAGCATCCAGGAGGAGCTGGCTATGGCTGTCACCCCCAACGCCGCCCATACCTCCATCCAGGATATCCCCTCCCTGGTAACGGACCTCAACGGCAAGAAGGTGGACGGCGTTGTGATGGAAACCGCCGTGGCCGAGGGCTACGCCAAGGCCCAGCCCGATAAGCTGGCCATCCTCTGCGAGATCCCCTACGATTCCAACGGCAAGGGCGTCGCCATCAAAAAGGGCAACCAGGACCTGCTCAACTTCGTCAATGCGGTTGTCACCAAGGTGGTCTGCAACGGCGATATGGCCAAGTTCATCGAGGACGCCAACGCCCTCGCCGACCAGTCCATCAACGGCTAAAATCGGCACAGCTTCTCGAAAACCCGGCTCCTCCCCCGTTCCTTTCGGGGGAGGACCTTCCCCTGTTATCCTGTGTTTTTGTAAGGAGGACCGCAATGAGCTTTGAATTTGGCAAAATGGTAAAATTTGCCTTCTACTTTAAGCAGGGCGTGATTTATACCATCCTTCTCTCCGCCTGTACCGTGGCCATCGGCTTTGTCCTGGCCCTGGTCGTGGCCCTGATCCGCATCAACAAGCCGGGCAGAAGCGTCCTCAGCAGAGTAGTGAACAAGGTCCTGCACGTCATCACCGGCGTCTACATAGATGTCATCCGGGGGACACCCATGCTGGTCCAGCTCTATATTGTATACTACATCCTCTTTGGCGACGGAGGGCTTACCGCCCCCAAGTTTATGCTCTTCGGCTTTATCAGCGGGGAGCAGTTTATCCCCGGCATCATCGCTCTTTCCCTCAACAGCGGGGCCTATGTGGCGGAGATCGTCCGCGGGGGCATCCAGGGCATCGACTACGGCCAAACCGAAGCCTGCCGCAGCTTGGGGATGACCAAGCTGCAAAATATGCGGTACATCGTCCTGCCCCAGGCCATCAAGAACATCCTGCCAGCCATCGCCAACGAGTTCGTCACCATCATCAAGGAATCCTCCATCTGCTCGGTGGTGGGGATGCAGGAGCTGATGTTCAATGCAAAGCGGGTTCAGGGCGCCAGCTTCCTCCCCTCGGAGCCGCTGCTGCTGGCCGCCATCCTGTACCTCTGTATGACGCTGCCCACATCCAAAATCATCGCTTACTTTGAAAGGAGGATGCGCCGTGGCGACCAGCGGTAAGCTCATCCAGGTAAAGAACCTGGTAAAGACCTTTAACGGCAAAATCCACGCACTGAACCACGTCAGCCTGGACATCAACCAGGGGGATGTGGTGGTTATCGTGGGGCCCTCCGGCTCCGGCAAGTCCACCTTCCTGCGCTCGCTGAACCTCCTGGAGGAGCCCACCAGCGGCGAGGTGATTTTTGAGGGGGTAAACATCGCCGGCAGAGGGGTGAACATCGACCATCACCGCCAGAAGATGGGGATGGTCTTCCAGCACTTTAACCTGTTCCCCCACCTGACCATCCTGCAAAACATGACCCTGGCCCCCATGAAGGTGAAGAAGACCCCACAGAAGGTGGCGGAGGAAAAGGCCCTCTCCCTCCTGGACCGGGTGGGGCTGCGGGACCGGGCCCAGGCCTATCCCATCCAGCTTTCCGGCGGGCAGAAGCAGCGTGTGGCCATTGTCCGGGCCCTCTGCATGGAGCCGGAGGTGATGCTCTTTGACGAGCCCACCAGCGCCCTGGACCCCGAGATGGTGGGGGAGGTGCTGGAGGTGATGAAGTCCCTGGCCCGGGAAGGGATGACCATGGTGGTTGTCACCCACGAGATGGGCTTTGCCCGGGAGGTGGCTACCCGGGTGATCTTTATGGACACCGGCAGGATCGTGGAGGAGAACCCCCCCGAGGAGTTCTTTACCAATCCCCAAAGCGACCGGCTCAAGGACTTTTTGGCAAAGGTGCTGTAAGTATAAGACGGACACAGAAAAAGCGGCCCCCACCCGCCGGCGCGGGACGGTATCCCCCGGGATGCCGTCCTCTAACCGGCGGATGGGGGCCGCTGCTGCGGGGAAGAAAAACCACCCCCGAAAAAAACAGTAGAATTTTACCGCTGCCTATGTTATACTAAAAATGTATCGCTATTTTTCCAGCAAAAGGAGGCGCTGCCATGTCTTTCCGGCACCATCCCTTTTCCCGGGCCCGGGAGGCTGTACAAAACCTCAAAGCGTGTGGGGGGACTCTGGCCAGGCTTTTGGGGGCGTCCCTTGCCGCCCTTACCCTGGCCGGGTGCGCCCTCCAGATGGGGCCCCCTCCGGTCAGCCTTCCCCCCCTGGCCGCCGGGGGCGGGGCCCTCTCCTCCGACCAGGGGGCGGCCTCCTCCCGGGAGGAGCTGCCCACCGCCTCCCAGCCGCCGGAAAGCGCCCCGGCCGATGCCGGCAGCGAGGAGGCCCCCGCCTTTTCGGAGCTGCCCTCCTCCGCCTCACCGACAGCTCCGGCGGCTTCCGCGCCGTCCTCATCCTCGGCAGCGCCTCCCGCCGCCACCGTCCCGCCTTCCAGCAGCTCCAGCTCGTCGGTCCCTCCGCCTCCGGAGGAGGAAGAGCCGGAGGAGGAAGAACCGGATGAGCAGGAGGAGGACGAGGAAGACGAGGAGGACAAGCCCCATTCCCGCCCCAACACCGGCCGGCCGGGGGGCTCTACCGGCGGGGATTCCCAGCCCAAGCCTCCCGCCCAGCCGGACCCCACGCCTACCCCGGACCCCGCCCCCGAGACAGAGCAGCCATCAAAGCCGGACCCGGAGCCAGAACCGGCCCCAGAACCGGAACCGGAGCCCGACCCCCAGCCGGAGGAGGAACCCGAGGAGCCGGAGAACAGCGGTAAATGGCAGGACCTGCGGGTGTCCTCCGGCGGCTCCACCGTCAGCGACAGCGCCGTTTCCATCGTGGCCCAAATTGTCCAGAACGAGATCGGCTCCGGCTACCCGGAGGAGGCCATCAAGGCCCAGGCGGTGGCGGCCTACACCTTTGTACGCTACCACAACCTCACCGGCAGCGTGCCGGCGGTGGGGCTGCGCAGCCCTGCCGATAAGGTGACGCGGATTGTAAAGGAGGTGGCCGGAGAGGAGATTACCTACAACGGCCGGCCCATCCTGGCCTCCTATGGCGCCATGAACGCCGGCCAAAGCGCCTCCTCCCGCAGCGTTTGGGGCACTGCGCTGCCCTACCTTACCCCGGTGGAGAGCGAAGGGGACCCCGGCGAAAGCGGCTTTCAGCAGACCAAGACCATCCCCGCCAGCGAGGTGAAAAGCAAGCTGGAAAAGGCCTTTTCCATCAGCCTGGACGGCATGGGGGAGGACGAGTGGTTCGACATCCTGTCCTACTGGGATGACGGGCCCTACGTCAACGAGGTGCGCATCGCCCACGCGGTAACGACCACCGGCCGCAAGCTCCGGGAAAGCGTCTTTAGCCTGCGCTCCACCGCCTTTGAGGTGCGGTATGACCCCGGGGCGGAAAGCTTTGATTTTATCACCCAGGGCTACGGCCACGGGGTGGGGATGAGCCAGGTGGGGGCCAAGTATTACGCAAACCAGGGCTGGGACCACGTGGAGATCCTGGAGCACTACTACCCCGGCGCCACCGTATCAGGACAGTAAGAAGCTGTATTCATAACCGGATGATGCAGGCAGGGCAAGGGATTTTCCAGCCCTGCAAGGCAAAAATCCGCAGTCAATCCTTGGTGGATTGCAAGGATTTTTAACGCCGCAGGGGTGGGAAAAGCCCTGACCTGACTGCGTTAGACGGTTGTGAATACAGCTTCTAAAAACCCCGGCCGGACAAGGGCTTTTGTCCGGCCGGGGCTTGTCTTTACCGCGGAAGATAGGTGCGCAGAATGTTGCGGACCGCCTCCTCGTTGTCGATCATCAGCAGGATGTAGTAGTCCCCCCGCTGGTAGATGGAGCCGTTTTCCGCCAGGGAGTATGCGCCAAAGACATCAAAATTGCGGAACAGGTTCATCCGGGACAGCTTGATGGTCTCCAGGCACTCCCGGACCTCGTCCTCGTGGCCGGGGCGGGGGCGGATGAGAAAAACGTCCGCAATGCCAAACCGCCCGTTGGTGTACCGCCCGTAAACGGCGCTCCAGTGGGAGGAATCCAGGCCGAATTCGTCCACCAGCACCTGGCTTGTCACCTCCTGGACCCCCAGGACGTCCACATCAAAGTAGATTTCGGTGAGAGCCTCCTCCGGGCCGCTGCCCTCGGTGTACTGGACATCCTCCTCCAGCTGGTCGATGGTGGGGATTTGGTATTGGGGCTGAAAGCCCTGGAGGGCAAAAAGAATGACCAGGATGATGCAGGAGAAAATGAGGAGCAGCCGTTGCAAAAGATCACTGCCTTTCCGTTGGGCCGGAGAAAAAGCTCCAGCCGTGGTTCTCGTCTCATTATACCGTATTTCGTCAGTGTGTCAAGAAACAGAATGTAAAATCTTCGCGGATTTTACGCCGGCAGGGCAAAAGCAGGGGAGGCGCGGCCAAGCCGGAAATCCCCTTGCCGGGCCGTATTTTATTCTGCCGCCTTTCTTGACACTTTGCCGCGTTTCCGTTATCCTTAAACTATCTTAGCTTTGGGAAAAAGGAGTCATTCTATGTCGTCAATCAAGACACTGTCCAAAACCGTTGCCGAGCAGATCGAAAAGCAGATCATCTGCGGGGCATGGAAGGTAGGGAGCCAGATTCCCACGGAACAGGAGCTGATGGAACAATTTGATGTAAGCCGTATCACCGTCCGGGAGGCCATCAAATCCCTGGTTTCCAAAAACGTCCTGGAGATCCACCGGGGCCGGGGCACCTTTATCAGCGGCACGCCGGGGCTGGCCGAGGACCCGTTGGGGATCAAGTTCCTCCATGACGAGAACATTACGCAGCACTTTTTTGAGGCCCGGCAGATCTTTGAGCCGGAGGTGAACCGTCTGGCGACCCTCCGGGCCGATGAGGAGGAGATAGAGCTGCTGGGGCAGATCGCCAGGAATCTGGATGCCCTGGACGCCCTGCTGGACGGGGCCAACACCCCGGATGAGGTGGTGCAGGCCATTTCGGAAAAGGATATCGCCTTCCATACCCTCCTCTGCAAAATGTCCAAAAACCCTATTTTCGAGCGCATCCTGCCCGTGATCATCAAATCGGTGCGGACCTCCTACAACCAGTTTATCCCCCGCATCAGCAGCGGCCCCCGGGTTTCTACCCACTATGCAATTTACGAGGCGGTACGGGACCGGGACCCGGAGAGGGCCTGCCAGATGACCATACAGCACCTGAAAAACAGCCGCATCGGCTTTGAGGAGCGCCAGCCTGCCGGTGAAGGGGGCGGCGGGGACCAGTCCCGGGAGGAGCCCTTGCCCGATTGTGACAAACGGTGATGTTCTCCCCGCCATACCCAAAAGCCTTGCAGCGCCAAGGGCCGCTGTACACAGGAGCCTTGGGCAATGCGCCTTGCGCAGCGGGAGGCTCGCCATGAAACCGTAAAGGAAAGGGAAATGACTATGCGTGAGATACCGGAAATTGTATATACCCACGGGGGTAAATTCCATGCCGACGACGTTTTTGCCACGGCGCTGCTGCAAATGCTGCGGCCGGATGTCACCGTGCGGCGTGTGATGAAGCTGCCGGAGGGGTTTGACGGCTTCGCCTATGACATCGGCTGGGGGGAGTTCGACCACCACCAGGCGGACGCCCCGGTGCGGGAAAACGGGGTTCCCTACGCCGCCTTCGGCCTGCTGTGGCGGGAATACGGGGCCTCCCTGCTGGGGGAAACCGAGGCCGCCCGGCTGGATGAGCGGTTCATCCAGCCCATCGACCTGGACGACAACACCGGCTGCGGCGGGGCCATCCCGGAGATGATAGCGGATTTTAACCCGGTGTGGGACAGCGGGGTGGAACCGGACGACCGGTTTTGGGAGGCGGTGGCATTGGCGCGGCAGGTGCTGCAAAACCGCATCGGCTTTGTCCTCTCCATCGGGCGGGCCTATCAGGTGGTAAAGGCGGGCCTGCGGGAGATGGAGGACCGTATTCTGGTGCTGGAGGACTACTGCCCCTGGAAGGCCTTTGCGGTAAAAAGCCCGGCCAAGTTTGCCGTCTATCCCTCCCAGCGGGGGGGATGGAGCGGCCAGTGCGTGCCGGAGCCGGAGGGCAGCGGCGCGCTGAAATGCCCCTTCCCGGAGGAATGGGCGGGGAAGCCGGCGGAGGAGCTGGTCCGGCTTACCGGCATACGGACGCTGCGCTTTTGCCACAACAACCGCTTTTTGGTTGCGGCGGATACCAAGGAGGACGCCCGTGCCGCCTGCCTTTTGGCCCTGCGGCTGGCGGAGGAGCGGAAGGTTAGGGAATAAGAGGCCATACAACCGCCGGGGCGCACAGCCTGGCGGTGGTTATCAAGGAAAGGGCGCGGCACCCCCTGCGGGACCGCAAGGCTGCCGCCAAAACGACATCATAAAGGAGCATCTGACATGAAATACGACTTTACCACCATCCTCCACCGCCAGGGCCAGGACGCCGTTGCGCTGGACGGCCTGGGGACCCGCCCCGGCTTTTCCCCCGAGCCCCCCAAGGAGGGCTTCGATGTCATCCCCATGTGGATTGCGGACATGAATTTCCCTGTCCTCCCCGCCATCCAGGAGGCCATCCTCCGCCGGGTACAGCACCCCGCCTTTGGCTACTTTGACCCCAGCGGCGCTTACTACGACGCCATCGTCGGCTGGCAGCAAACCCGCAACGGCGTCACCGGCCTAACGGCGGAGCACATCGGCTACGAAAACGGCGTGCTGGGCGGGGTTATCAGCGCCCTGAACGTCTTCTGCTCCCGGGGGGACCAGGTGCTGGTCCACTCGCCCACCTACATCGGCTTTACCCGCAGCCTCCAAAACAACGGCTACCACATCGTCCATTCCCCCCTGATCCGGGACGAAAAGGGGATCTGGCGGATGGATCCCGCCGATATGGAGCGGAAGCTTGTGGAGAACAACATCCACGCCGCCGTCTTCTGCTCCCCCCACAACCCCACCGGCCGGGTTTGGGAGCGCTGGGAGGCCGAGATGGCCATGGAGCTCTTCCGGAAGCACGACGTAATGGTGGTGTCGGACGAGATCTGGTCGGATATCATCCGCCCCGGCTGCAAGCACCTTCCTCTGCAAAGCATCAGCGAGGACGCCCGGAACCGGACGGTGGCCCTTTACGCCCCCTCCAAGACCTTCAACCTGGCGGGGCTGGTGGGGAGCTACCACATCATCTACAACAAAACCCTGCGGGAGCGGGTGGCCAAGGAGGCCTCCCTCTGCCATTATAACGAGATGAATGTCCTTTCGATGCACGCCCTCATAGGGGCCTACGGGCCGGAGGGGCAGCTTTGGGCGGATGAGCTTTGCGAGACCATCGCGGGCAACCTGGACTGGGCCTGTAGCTTTATGGGGGAGCGTCTGGAGGGGGTATCGGCCATGCGGCCGGAGGGGACCTATATGCTCTTCCTGGACTGCTCCCGGTGGTGCCAGCGCCACGGGAAGACCATCGGGGAGCTGCTGAAGGCCGGGTGGGACGTGGGGGTGGCGTGGCAGGACGGGCGGATGTTCCACGGCCCCTGCCACATCCGGATGAACCTGGCCCTGCCCCTTTTTAGGGTGCAGGAGGCCTTTCACCGGCTGGAACGGTATGTCTTTGCCGGATAGGTTTCGGGGCAGAGGCTGCGGGCTGTCCGCACCGCAGGCCGGAGGATATCCACAGGAGGGCGAGCGGCGTGGGAAACAGATTTTACGACCTTCCGTACCATGCCTTTCCCCAAAGCGACGGCATTACGGTGGTCTGTCCGGATTGCGGCAGGGCCGGGACGGTTTGCTTTGACAGGGAACGGGGGGTTGCGGTCTTCCGGTGCAGCGGCTGCTTCCGGAGGCGGGAGACGGTGCCGGATGGCGGGCATACCTTTGAGATCACCGCGCAGTGCAGCCGCACCGGCAGGTATTTCCGCGCCACAGCCCCCCGGGGCAAGGTTCGGGGGCAGAGGGTGTGGGTGCGGTGCCCGGTCTGCGGGGAGCTTGTCCTGGGGGAGGCTGCCAAAGGGGAGGCCCCCCGGGGCGTCGTCCTTTCGGACATCCGGCACGGGGAGGACCCCTACTTCCACTACCCCCTCTACTTCCAGGCGGACTACCGGGGGAGGACCGTATGGGCGCAAAACAGAGCGCATCTCCAGTACCTCATCGACTACCTGTCGGCGGAGCTCCGCACCGTCCGCCCCGGCTTTGGCAGGACCTACGGCACCATGCGCGCCCAGTCCGACCGGCTTCCCGCCTTTATGAAGACGGCGAAAAACCGGGAGGGGATGGTCAAGCTGCTTACCCGGCTGCAAAAAAAGCGATAACCAAAGCGCCCGTTGCGGGCCGGGGAACCGGCGGCGCCGGGCGCTTTTGCGGCACAGGAGAGAACTAACAGGCCAGGGAGAAGGGGACAAGGCGACGAGGCGGGGAGTGACCGTTGGGACGGTGGGCGGGCGGCATAATCCACCGGAATGGAGCCACACTATTGCCAACGAGGTGATAAGATGGATTCCATTTGGACAAAAACCGCCCGGCTGCCCCGGTTTGCCCCCCTGAAAAACGACCTGCAAACCGATGTGCTGATCATCGGCGGCGGCATTGCCGGGCTGCTTTGCGCCTACCTGCTGGCGGAGGCGGGGGTGGATTACGCCCTGGTGGAGGCGAAGCGGATTTGCAGCGGCGTCACAAAAGACACCACCGCAAAGGTCACGTCCCAGCACGGGCTGATCTACCACAAGCTCATCCGGGAATTTGGCCCGCAAAAGGCCGCCCTCTACTATAGGGCCAACCAGGAGGCGCTGGAGCGGTACCGTGAGCTTTGCCGGGGCATCGACTGCGGCTTTGAGGAGCAGGACGCCTTTGTCTACTCCACCCGCAGCCGCGGCAAAATCCTCCGGGAGCTGGCGGCGCTAAAGCAGCTGAAGTGTCCCGCCGACTTCCAGCCCGCCCTGCCGCTGCCCTTTCCCATTGCGGGGGCGCTGGTTTTCCGGCGGCAGGCTCAGCTTCACCCCCTCCGCTTTGCCGCGGCCATCGCCCGGGGGCTGCACATCTACGAGGAAACCAAGGTGCAGGAGCTGATGCCCGGCCGGGCAACCACCGGCGGCGGCAATATTACGGCGAACAAGATCATCATCGCCACCCATTTCCCCATCCTCAACAAGCACGGCGGCTATTTCCTCAAGCTGTACCAGCACCGCTCCTACGTCCTGGCCCTCAAGGGCGCCCCTGTCCCCGGGGGGATGATCATCGACGAGGACAAAAAGGGCCTGTCCTTCCGGAGCTGGGGGGAGCAGCTGCTCCTTGGCGGCGGCAGCCACCGCACCGGGAAGCGAGGGGGCGGTTGGCGGGAGCTGGAGGCCTTCGCCCGGCAGCACTACCCAAGCGCCCAAATCACGGCCCGGTGGGCCACCCAGGACTGTATGACGCTGGACGGCGTGCCCTACATCGGCCGGTATGCCCGGAGCACCCCGGACCTGTACGTGGCCGCCGGGTTCAACAAGTGGGGGATGACCTCCGCCATGGCGGCGGCGCTGGCCCTGACCCGGATGGTCCAGGGAAAGGCCACCCCCTACGCCTCCCTCTTTGACCCCGCCCGGACGATGCTGCGGCCCCAGCTGCTGGCCAACGCCGCGGAATCCACCGCCGGCCTGCTGACCCCCACGGTGCCCCGGTGCCCCCACCTGGGCTGTGCCTTAAAGTACAACCCCGCGGAGCGGTCCTGGGATTGCCCCTGCCACGGCTCCCGTTTTGGGGAGGACGGCAGCCTGCTTGACAACCCCGCCACCGATGACAAGGGGATGTGACCGACGATAAAAGCCGTACCCATTGCCAAGTTAGGTGATGGGTACGGCTTTTTAAGAAGATGCTTCTTGACTTGGAGCTGGCTCCAGGGTGTACAATAAAGAAAAAACGGAGCAAGAGGGAGGAATTACCATGACCATTGCCGAAGTCAGCAGACAGTACAGCGTCCCGGTGGATACCCTGCGCTACTACGAGCGCATCGGGCTGCTGCCCCCGGTGAACCGCTCCAAAAGCGGCTTCCGGGATTACACCGAGAGCGACTGCCAGTGGGTAAGCTTCATCAAATGTATGCGGTCCGCCGGGATCCCGGTGGAGGCCCTCATCGACTATGTGACCCTCTTCCAGCAGGGGGACGCCACCCGGGAGGCCCGCCGCCAGATCCTGGTGGAGCAGCGGGAGCTGCTCCAGGCCCGGGTGGAGGAGCAGCAGCGGACGCTGGACTACCTCTCCCGCAAGATACAGAGCTACGACCAGTGGAACCCCGGCACCGAGGAGCGGCTGCTGCGCCGGGTGGAGTAAGCCCTGTGCCCCGCCGTCAGAAAAAGGCCCCCGCCGGCTTTGCCGGCAGGGGCCTTGTATCTGGCAGGGGAGAGGGAAGGGGCGGCGCTAATCGGCCCGGAAGCCCTTGCCGATAATCTCGCTGGTGTTTGTCACCATGATAAAAGCGTGGGGCTCCACGCTGCGGACGTACCGGCGCAGGATCACCGCCTGGCCCCGGGTCATTACGGTAAGCACCAGGTAGACCTTGTGGTGGGTGTAGGCGCCGGTGGCCTCGCAGATGGTGGCGCTGCGGTGGAGCTTTTCCACAATGAAGTCCCGCACCGGCTCCGGGTCGGTGCAGACGATGTGCATATACTTGCACAGGTTAAAGCCCTCGATGACGTTATCCACCACCATGGATTTCATCAGCAGGCCCAGGATGGAGTAGAGCCCCGTTTTGATGCCGAAGACAAAGCAGCCGGAAACCGCCACCAGGATGTCCGCCATCAGCAGCGCCCGGCCGATATCGATGTTGGCGTATTTACGCAGCAGCATGGCGATAATGTCGGTACCGCCGGTGGATGCCCCGATGTTGAAGAGGATGGCCGAGCCCAGGGCCGGCAGCCCTACCGAGAAGATGAGCTCCAGAAAGGGCTCATCGGTAAAGGGGGCCTCCATGGGGTAGATAAACTCCATAGCCCAGATGACGCTGGACATCAGGCTGCTGGCGTAGATGGTGGCCAGGCCGAATTTGCGGCTGAGGAACAGAAAGGCGACCACCAGCAGGGCCATGTTGACCACAAACACAAAGCTGCCGATGGTTACGCCGGGGATGAGCTTGGAGACAACCACGGCAAGGCCGGTGACGCCGCCGGTGGAGAAGTTGTTGGGGAACTTGAAGAAGTGGTCCCCCAAAGCCACAAGGAGGGTGCCGAAGGTGATTAGAAGGATATCCCGGGATTTTGAATGCTGAGCCTGTTCCATGACACAAAAACCTTTCCCAACGCAATGATATAGATGCAGCGAAAGAGGGTAAAAAATCCTTATCCATTATAGCGCGTTTGCCGCAATAGTCAATTGGGGAAAAGGACTTTTTGCAGGATATTTTGCGCCGTTTGACGGGTTTTTCGTCAGCTTAGGGTGGTTTCCCTCTGGTTTATGTTCTATTTCCGTTTGGGAGGGAGCTTTTTGCGCTTTTTGCGCACCGAAAAGCCAAAGCTCCCCACCTTTTTGCCCAGGGCGAAGTATTCCCCGTGGGCGTAGGCCGCCAGATGGCACTGGTCCATCCGCAGCCGCCCGTGGTCGTCCACCAGCTCCTCCTCCACGTGGACGGCCAGGACGTCGGCCAGAAAGAGGTCGTGGCTCCCCAGGGGGATAACGTCGCAGACCCGGCACTCCAGGTTCACCGGGCTTTCCCCCACCAGGGGGCAGGCCACCTCCCGGGCGGGAAGGGGGGTGAGGCCCAGCTGGGCGAACTTGTCCACCTCCCGGCCGGAGCGCACCCCGCAGAAATCGGCGGCGCGGACCAGGGCGGCGGTGGTGAGGTTGAGGACGAACTCGCCGCTCTCCTTGATAAGGCCGTAGGAGTACCGCTCCGGCCGCACCGAGATGGAGACCTTGGCGGGGCTGGAGCTGACGTTTCCGGTCCAGGCGATGGTGATGATGTTGGGCTTTTCCATGGTGCCGCAGCTGACCATGGCGGCGGGGACGGGGGCGATGAGGTTGCCGGGCTTCCAGATAAGCTTGCTCATGGTTTTGGTTCCTTTCTTGCCGTGTTGGCGGGCCCCAGCAGCAGCCGGACCAGGGAGGACACCAGCAGCAGCCCCACCGCCACCGCCCCGGCAACGCCAAAGGTGTGGATGCCGGTGGAGAGAAAGAGCTGGGTGTCGCCGCTGAGGCAGTATTCCATGGTGTAGTAGATGCCCCCGCCGGGGACAAAGGGGAGGATGCCCACCACCAAAAAGCCGGTGGCCGGGGCCTTTAGCAGCCGCGCCATGATCTCGGCGTAGATGGCCACCGCCACCGCCCCGGCAAAGTACTGGACGATGTCGCTGCCGGTAAAGGCGCAAAGGAGGCAGACCCCCCAGGCGATGCCGCCCCCCAGGGAGGAGACCATCAGCAGCAGCCCCCGCTGGTTGAGGATGAGGCAGAAGGCGACGCAGGCCATTGTGGCGTAAAGGCAGGGGAGGAGAAAATCGGTCAAAAAGGCCATCATACCACCCCCCCGACTGCCCGGGCCAGCGAAAGGGCGATACCGGCGCCCAGGGCGATGGCGGTGGCGGTAAGGAGGGATTCGGCCAGCTTGGTGATGCCGGAGAAGAGGTCCCCCGCCAGGATATCCCGCATAAAGTTGGTGATGGCCACCCCGGGCACCAGCCCCATAAAGGCCCCGATGATGATTTTATCCAGCTGCTGCCCCACCCCCAGCCGGACACCGGCGATGGCCACCAGGGCGGCGGCCATGCTACAGATGGTGTTGACAAAAAAGCCGTTGGCCCGGATGCGGTCCATGGGCAGCTTCAGCAAGCCGATGACGGTGCCGGCGGCAAGGGCGCAGAGGGCGTCGGCCAGCCCCCCGCCAAAAAGGGGGGTGAAAAAGGCCGCCACCAGGGCGTATCCCGCCAGTTGCATCGCCGGGGGGTACCCCGGCTCCGCCGCCAGCCGGGCCAGCGCCCCGTCCACCTGGGGGAAGGGGGGCGTGTCCCGGCAGACCTCCCGGCAAAGGCTGTTGAGCCGGTCCACCTGGTGCAGGTCGGTGCCCCGGTGGTAGAGCCTGCGCACCCGGGTGTGGGAGTGGCCCTCCGGGTCGCACATGGAGACGATCAGCAGGCTGGGGATGGCGAAGATCTCGCAGGTATCCACCCCGTAGGCCCGGCAGAGCCGCTGGAGGGAGTCCTCCACCCGGTAGGCCTCCGCCCCGCTCTCCAGCATCCGGACGCCCATGGTGGAGGCGGTGTTCAGCAGCGCGTCGTAATCGATCAAAGCGTGGTTCCTCCTTATCGTTACACCACCTGGAAGAGGTAGAATTTGAGGTAGCTGGTCTCCGGCACGTTCCAGAGGATGGGGTGGTCGGGGGATTGCTGCCGGGCCTCGATCTGGCGCAGCTGCACCCCGGCGTCCCGGGCGGCGGAACGGAGCATCCCCTCAAAGAGCTCCGGGGTGGCAAAGTGGGAGCAGGAGCAGGTGGCAAGGTAGCCGCCCCGGGGCAGCAGCTTCATGGCCCGGTAGTTCAGCTCCTTGTAGCCCCGCATGGCGGCGGGGACGGTTTTGCGGGACTTGGTAAAGGCGGGCGGATCCAGGATGATGAAGTCGCAGGGGGCCTTGCCGGGCTGCTCCGCCAGGGACGGCAGCAGGTCGAAGATATCGGCGGCCATGGGGCGGATGACCGCCGAAAGGCCGTTGAGGGCGGCGTTTTCCGCCACCAGCGCCACCGCCGCCTCCGAGATATCCACCGCCGTCACCGATGCTGCGCCGCCCCGGGCGGCGTTAAGGGCAAAGGAGCCGGTGTGGGTAAAGCAGTCCAGCACCCGCCGCCCCCGGGCCAGCCGGGCCACCGCCTGGCGGTTCAGCTTCTGGTCCAAAAAGAAGCCGGTTTTCTGGCCGTTCTCAAAGTCCACGTGGTAGCGGATGCCGTTTTCGGTAATCACCGTCCGGGTGCTCTCCGGCACCGGGAGGCCGGGGAGGGGGAAGAAGCCCTTTCCCTCGTCCAGGCCCTCCAGCCGGCGGATGGCGGCGTCGTTGCGCTCGTAGATGCCCCGGATTGTCTCCCCCTCCTGGGTCAGGATGCGGTGCAGCAGGGGGAAGAGGAGGCCCTTCATCCCCTCCATCCCCCGGGAGAGGGTCTGTGTCACCAGGATGTCCCCAAAGCGGTCCACCGTCAGCCCGGGGAAGCTGTCCGCCTCCCCAAAGATCAGGCGGCAGCAGCCAAACTGCTCCCCCATCACCGCCCGGCGGTAATCCAAGGCGTACCGCAGCCGCCGCTCCCAAAAGGCCTCGTCAAACCGGTCGTTGGCGTTTCTGGAGATCAACCGCACCCGGATTTTGCTGCTGAGGCAGACAAAGCCGGTGCCCAGGTATTTCCCCCCGGCAGTGACCACGTCGGCGAGGCCCCCGTCGGGGAGGGGGTCGCTTTGGGGCAGCACCTCGGCGCCGTATACCCAGGGGTGCCCGTTCTGGATGGCCCGCTCCCCCTTGGGGGTGACGACGGCCCGGGGAAAGCTTCGTGTCTGTTTCATCCAATCCGCTCCTTTGAGCCTGTGTTCACGCCTGCCGGTATCGAGACAGGCTCCTGTATCTGGCGGCAGTCCAGACGGTCAAGGTACTGCCGGAGGTTGCCGTCGGCCTGGAGCTCCCGCCGGGGCTGGTCCCCCAGCTCCGCCAGAAAGCGCTCCAGCCCCTCCCGGCTCTCCAGCTGCCGCACCAGGGCCAGCTGCTGGTCGATGCAGGCGATGATCTCCGCAAAGCGGCCCTTGCCGGCGCGGTAGACGTTAAAGTTATGGGGGCGGATGCCAAAGGGCAGCAGCCCCTCCCGGTCCATGCCGCCGGCGTCCGCGGCAAAGACGGTAGTCACAACCTCCAGGTTCACCCATTCCCCCGGCAGGTTGCTGTGGGAGGACCAGAAGCCCAGCTCGCACCGCAGCAGCTCCCCCCGCCACTTCAGCCGCCGGTTGGAGCGGGTGTATTTAAGCCCGGCGGGCTGGTAGTACCGGCCAATCTCGTTGCAGACCGCCTGGAAGATCTCCCGGGTGGGGGTGGTGGGGGTGACGCGGCGGAGGATGCTGTCCTCCGGCCATTCCCACCGGGCGGCGGGGCTGGGGGCCTCCCGCTTGGGGAGAAAGGCCTCCGCCGCCAGCCGGGCCACAGGCAGCAGCCCCTCCAGGTCCTCCTGGCCAAACCGCCCCGGGATGGGGCTGTCCAGGTCCAGCACCCCCAGCACCTCCCCCTCCGGGGAGAAGAAGGGGAGGACCAGCTCCGACCGGGAGTCCGGGTCGCAGGCGATGTGCCCCGGGAAGGCGTGGACGTCGGCCACCAGCTGGGGGGTTCCCTGGGCGGCGGCGGTGCCGCACACCCCCTTGCCCCAGCCGATGCGGACACAGGCGGGCCGGCCCTGGAAAGGGCCCAGCACCAGCTCATCCCCCACCCGGCGGTAAAAGCCCGCCCAGTTCAGCTGCGGCACAGCCAGCCAGATGAGGGCGGAAAGGTTGGCCATATCGGCGATGGGCTCCCCCTCCATCAGGGCAGCGGCCCGCTCCGCCAGCAGGGCGTAGCGCCGGGATTGGTCCTCCGGCCATTGGTATCCGTGGTACATATGGGTCAGTCCTCCTTGTCATCGGTCCGGGGCGGCTCCCCCTGTAAAAACGCCTCCTCCAGCGCCGCCAGCTCCGCCGGGGAGGGGTGCCAGCCGTACTGCGCCAGCGCCACCGTCATCCCGGGGCCCACCGCCACCCCCTCGGCCTCCAGGGAAAGGCGCTGGATATCCGGCCCCAAAAAGGCCGCCGCCCCGCTGAGGTATCCCTGGCGGTTCACCACCCGGTGGGCCGGCACCTCCCCGCAGCCGCCCCGCCCCAGCACCGTCCCCACCTGCCGGGGGCGCTGGGGGTAGCCGCAGAGAAGGGCCACCTGCCCGTAGGTGGCCACCCGGCCCCGGGGGATCATCCGGCAGACGATGCCCACCCGCCGGGCAAACTCCCCTGACGCCGTCATCCGAAGATCAGCACCCGGAAGCCCCACAGCAGCAGGATGTGGGCCGGGTAAAAGAGGTAGAAGAGGTAGCGGAGCTGTAGCCGCCCCCGCTGGCCGTTGTACAGCCGGATGGGGAGGAGGGCCAGCGGGGCCGTCACCTCCCAGGCCAGGGCGGCGCAGGCCGCCGCTGTTTGGAGGGCGGGCCGCTCCCGCAGCAGGTAGAAGATGAGGATAAGCACCACGCCAAAGGCGCCGTAATCGGTGCGCAGCAGCTCCGCCAGCAGGGCGCAGGCGGCGGCCCCGGCGATGCCGGCAAGGCTTTTGGCGCCGTACCGCCGCAAAAAAGCCATTGCCGCCAGCCCCAGCAGCAGGGTGAAAAAGACGTTCTGGAGCTGGGGGGCAGAGAGGCTGTCAAAAAAGGCCAGGTTGTAGGGGATCTCGGAGAGGAGGCAGAAGACCGCCATCCGCCCCATGTACTTCTTCAGGTTCCGGGTGTGGAGGAAGCCCTCCACCAGCAGGAAGCAGAAGATGGGGAAGGATATCCGCCCGATCAGCCGCAGGATGATGTCGGCGTCCCGGAGCAGGGAGAGCGTCGGGTCGTTGAAAAAGGGGTCCACCACATCCGCCCGGTTCCCCACAAAGTCCCACACCGCCGGCATCTCCAGCACGGCCGCCCCGATGTGGTCGATGAACATGGTGACGATGGCGATCAGTTTAAGGCTGCTGCCGCTGAGGACCTGATACCGCTTTGGCTGTGCTGCTTCCATAAAAAAACCTCCTGTCGGGCAGAGCGCCGGCTTTTGCCGGCCGGCAACCGCCCCTGGATACACGTAATAGCCGGAATCCCGGTTGCCGGGGGGTCAGGTGTCCTCCCGGAGCTCCGCCAGGTAGAGGCCCCATTCCTTCAGCTCCTCCGGCAGGCTGTAGGCGTCCCGGCCACCCTCTTCACACCAGAGCCTGGCCTGTCCCGGGTGCTCCTGGTCGAAGGTGTCCCAGGCCGTCACCACCCGGTCCACCTCCGGGATGCCCCGGGCGGCGAAGAAGTCCGCCTCCCGGTACCGCTGCGGCTGGCTGGTGTAGACGGTGACGACGTTATACTTCCCCGACATGATCTCGTCCCCGCTGCCGTGGCAGCCGAAGCCAAAGGAGCTGATCCCGTCCTGGATGAGCAGCTCCCCGGTCCGGTCCAGCACAGACAGGGCCCTTTCCCGGGTACAGCCGTCCAGGTAGTAGACCTCCTTGTGGAAGGTGTGGTGGAGGGTCTCCGGGTTTTCGTTCCGTAGGTTTTGGGGCAGCTCCAGGATGAAGAAAAAGGGCTCGTCGTTGATTGCCAGAAAGTGCCGCACCATGGCGTCGATTTGGTCGGCGCCTACGTTGGCCAGAAAGCCGTGGGGGCCTGTCTCGTAGCACGGCTTCAACCGCTCCGGGAAGGGGACGACGCAGCCCTTTTTTATCTTCAGCATCGGGTTATTACCTCCTGTTTTCTGTAAGGCTAACAATTGGTACAGCATCTTAGTATATCATAAAGAGGGGCGGGTGGCAATAAATTTAGAGGAGTGGTTCTTCCCCCCCGCAGGGAATCAAAATCCGCCGGAGGCTCCACCCGACCGAAGGGAGGGATTCCCCCCGCAGGGAATTAGATCCGCCGGAGGCACCTTGTCAGGCCAACCGGAAGGAGGGAGCGGGCCATTACGCTCCCCCCGCAAGGCCGCTGGAGCCTACCCCCCCGCAGGGCCAGCCGCCCAACCAAGCATTGAGCAACCACACGATGAGATTGAGGCTGTCACCCAAGCAGAAGAACCGGGCCCAAGCGGTCCAGGC
>JAAWGY010000335.1 GCA_022795575.1 Angelakisella sp.
AGCGCAGGAATACTGTGTGTATTTCAAGATTTTTTGGCAAAGGCAGGCGGAAAATTTGCCGTCAAGATGCGTGCGGCGGCTATTGGTACAGCTTCTAAGGACCACCAGCCTAAAACCCAGCCCTCCCCCCGGTCAGCTTGTGGCACATAACCTGCCGCTTTTCCCGGGAAATTTCCGCCCGTTCCGCAGATAAAAACGAATATCCACAAAACACCTCCGCGCAGACCGTCGTTTTCACCATTTTTCTCCCCGGGGCTGGCGCTTTTCTCCCAAATATGCTACAATATTGTTATGGAAAAACACCGTTCACTCCGGCAACGGCAAAGGGGGCTTCCCGCTTGGCGACTTTAATCACCACACTAAACATTGTGCTGCCCATCTTCCTCCTCATTGTCCTGGGCCTGCTGCTGCGCCTGGCGGGGGTTCTGGACCAGGACGGGTGCGCCAAGATGAACAGCTTCTGCTTCCGGGTGCTGGTGCCCGCCATGATCTTCTACAACATCTACACCGCCGATACCGAAAGCCTGGCCAGCCCCAGACTGCTGCTCTTCTGTCTTTTTTCGGTAACGGCGGCCTTTGGCGTCCTGATGCTGGTGGTGCCCCGGCTGGAAAAGGACCGGGGCAGGGCGGGGGTGATGGTCCAGGGGATCTTTCGCTCCAGCTTTGTGGTGCTGGGGATGGGCCTTGCCACCTCGATGTACCCCGGCCAGGACATGAGCATTATTGCCATCGCCTCCACGGTGGTGGCCCCCCTCTTTAACGCCTACTCGGTGGTGGCGCTGGAGGTGTTCAGCCAGAAGCGCCCCGACCTGAAAAAAATCGCCTTGGATGTGGTAAGGAACCCGCTGATCATCGCCTCCGGGCTGGCGCTGCTGATGCTTTTAAGCGGTATTCGCTTTCCGGCGGCGGTGGAATCCACCATCCACAGCATCTCCGGGACCGCCACCACCATCAGCCTGATTGTGCTGGGGGGCGGGCTTACCTTTGAGGGGATGGGCTCCTACCGCCGGGCGCTGGCGGTTGCGGTGGTCTGCAAGCTGTTTGTCCTGCCGGCGCTGTTTTTGCCGGTGGCGGTGTGGATGGGCTTCCGGGAAATGGAGCTGCTTTGCCTGCTGATCCTGTTTGCCTCTCCCTCCCCGGTAACGGCCAGCATCATGGCCCGGAACACCCCGGGGGCGGACTGGCAGCTGGCGGGACAGATCGTCGTCTTTTCCACCACCCTATCGGTGGTGAGCCTGTTCTGCGTCATCTACACGTTGCTGCGGATGGGGCTGCTGTGAATACAGGTTCTGTTTTGTCCGGCGGATGTGCCGGGGGGAGGCTTTGCCAGCGGGGCACCGGCTGCTCCGCTGGGTTTTTATCTCCGCCAGGAGTTGCATTCTTTCCCCCAATCCGATATCCTATAATGATATGGCAGACCAGTTTGGGAGGGAATGACATGACCGATTTTCTGATTCGCCGGTTTGTGCCCCGGTGGCAGGAGGTCCGGGACGCCGGGGTCCGGCAGCGGTACGGGCTGCTGGGGAGCGTTACCGGTATCCTTGTGAACCTGCTGCTTTTTGCCGGCAAGTTTACTGTGGGCACCCTCTTTGGCAGCGTGGCCATCACCGCCGACGGTGTCAACAACCTTTCCGACGCCGGTTCGTCGGTGATCTCCCTGGTGAGCTTTCGGTTGGCGGCGCGCCCTGCCGACGAGGAGCATCCCTTTGGCCACGCACGGGCGGAATATCTGGCCAGCATGGGGGTTGCGATACTTATCATCCTGCTGGGGGTGGAGCTGGCCAAAAGCTCCTTTGGCAAGATTGTCGCGCCGGAGAAGATGGAATTTTCCTGGCTGGCGGCGGGGGTGCTGATCCTTTCCATCCTGGCCAAGCTTTGGCTTTACCGGTTTGACCGGGAGCTGGGGCGGCGGATTGACTCCGCCCTGATGGCAGCGGCGGCAGCGGACAGCCTATCCGACGTATTGGCTACGGGTGGGGTTTTGCTTTCCACCCTTCTCAGCCCGGTGCTTCACTTTTCGCTGGACGGGTACATGGGGATGCTGGTGGCGGTGTTCATTCTGCGGGCGGGGGTACAGATTATTCTGGAGGCGATGGGGAAGCTGCTGGGGGAGGCGCCCACGGGGGAGCTGGTGGCGGAGATTGAGGACTTTGTACTAAGCTACGCCGGTATTTTAGGCTGCCACGACCTGATGATCCACAGCTACGGGCCGGGGCGGTGTTTTGCGTCGCTCCATGCGGAGGTTCCGGCTGGGGGGGATTTTTTGGCCAGCCACGACCTGGTGGACAACATTGAACGGGAGATTTTGCGGGAGAAGGGGATCCATCTGGTGATTCACATGGACCCGGTGGTGGAGGATGACGAGGCGGCGCGGCGGTACCGGGAGGTGCTGACGGACGTTTTGGGGGGACTGGGGGAGGAGCTTTCCTTTCACGATTTTCGGATTGTTCCGGGGCCCAGCCATACCAACATGATTTTTGACGTTAGTGCGCCGTATAGCTTTGCGATACCGGATGGGGAGCTTTGCCGCAGGATACAGGAGGGGGTGCGGGCGGCGGATGACAGCTTGTTTACGGTGATTACGGTGGACCGGCAGGCGGCGAGCAGGAAGGGGTGAGACGGGCGGGGCGCCTGTCCCACAGGTTGTGCCCGCCCGGGCTACCGGGCCGCAGGTCCAGGGCCGCGCAGGCCCTGGTCGCTCCCGCAGGAGCGAAACTCCCCAGGACG
>JAAWGY010000336.1 GCA_022795575.1 Angelakisella sp.
GCTCTTAGGCCGTGCCTCCCCTGAAAGGGGAGGTTGCCCGTAGGGCACGTTCCCGAAGGGATGCCCGCAGGCGACGGAGGGGTTCCCCCGCAGGGGCCGTTCCCTTTGGCACAAGCCCTGCCTGTGTGATAGTCGTCCTGGGGTGTTTCGCTCCTGCGGGGAGCGACCAGGGCTCTGCCCTGGACCTGCAAGCCTTTGAAAAGGCTTGACCGAAACTTCTATCGCCCTGCGGGCCTTTCACGGTCAGGCCCTGCAATCCCCATTTCCCGGGGAATCATTTCCCGGATACCACCCTACAGAAGATAAGGTACACCGCGCTGCTCAACCGGTTCAGCTCCCGGATAATATCCGGCCGGGGCGCCTCCCCGGGGGCCTCAAAGGCCGTAGCCGCCGCCAACTCCGCCTCCCGTACCCTGGTCCGCAGCGTGTTGATCCGCAGCGCCAGCTCCCCCATCTCCCACCCCGGGATCGGATGGTCCATCCCAAACCTCCCCCTGATGTCATGGGAAGCCCGGCGCAGCTCCTCCTGGTCCATCCCCAAAAGAGCTGCCTCCAAAAGGGGCTCCTCCTTCACCTCCGCCCCCAAAACCTGGCGGACCCGCTCCAGCACCTCCCCCAGGTCATCCCGGACATCCGGGGCGTCCTGCCGGTGGGCCAGCGCCTGGGCCTCCAAAATCGCCGCCTCCAGGCTGTCCAGCTGTCCCCGAAAGGCGATCCGCGGGTGTGTCTTTTTTACCAGCAGGTTGCCCCGCAGGTGTGTCATCTCCTCCGGCTTCTCCCGCCCCAGGGGGAGCCCGGTGGCGGCGTCAACAAAGGTGCGCTTGCCCCGGTCCGGCAGCGGGGTGCGGCTCATCCCGCCGCAGCCCCTCCCGGCGGGCAAAACCACCAGCTCAATCTCCCGCTTGTCCAGCCAGGCCCGGGCGGACTCGGTGACAAAGGTGCCGGCCTCCACCTCATACCGGCGGGTACCGGCCGCCGGGGGGTGGCTGCGCAGGTCGGCTTCGGTAATGATCCTGCCCATGGCCTACTGGAGGGTGGGGAGGATATACTCCACCTCGCCGTGGGGCCTGGGGATGACGTGGACGCTCACCAGCTCCCCCACCTTGGCGGCGGCAGCGGCCCCGGCGTCGGTGGCGGCCTTTACCGCCCCCACGTCCCCCCGGACCATCACGGTGACAAGCCCGCCTCCCACGTGCACCTTGCCAATGAGGTTCACATTCGCCGCTTTCACCATGGCGTCCGCCGCCTCGATGGCTCCTACCAGCCCCTTGGTTTCTACCATGCCTAACGCAAGTAAAGTGTCTGCCATTGTACCTTCCTCCTATTTTGGGCAATGCCCTTTTTGGCCCCTGTATTCGTATCCGGATGATGCAGACAGGTCAGCTGCACCCACAGGTGCATCCGTCGGCCAACCACCATAGACAGCTCCTTGGCCGATGGAAAAGCCTTATCCTGCCTGCGTCATGCGGTTGTAAATACAGTCTCTTCCTTCGTGGCAACTGCGGCCCCGTCCGGGAGCCTAAACAAGCCTTGAGGATATACCCGGTGGGCAAGATTCCTTCGGCTATTGGTGCCTGATATCTGACAAGGCCATCCCCTTGCCGTAGTCCGCAAAGCCGCGCAAAAAGCCAATCCGCAGCCTTGCAGAGCGGGAAAGGAATCGACCTTTACAGCTGTTTCGCAGCTGCACCGGCACCGGCGCCCGCCGGACCGCCGGCATCGGCTGCTGCCTCCCCGGAAGCCCCCGCCGCCATCTCCCTCTCCACCAATCCGACGGCAATCTCCAGCGCCGCCACCCGCCGCCTTGCCAGAGTGATTTGGGACCGGTATTTCTCCCCGCCCCCTGCCTTGGCCTCCAGCGTCCGGATGGTTTCCCTCAGCTTGTGCAGGATGGAGTCTATCTGCCGCTTGGCCTCGGCCAGCTCGTTCACTGGTATTTCCATGGTTGGTACTTCCACCCTTACTTGTCGCTGGTGGTAAGGCTGGGCAGGATGTACTCCACCTCGGGGTGGGGCCTGGGGATGACATGGACGCTTACCAGCTCCCCCACCTTGGCGGCGGCAGCAGCCCCGGCGTCGGTGGCGGCCTTCACCGCCCCCACGTCCCCCCGGACCATCACGGTGACAAGCCCGCCCCCTACGTGCACCTTGCCGATCAGGCTGACATTCGCCGCCTTCACCATAGCGTCCGCCGCCTCAATGGAGCCCACCAGCCCCTTGGTCTCTACCATACCTAACGCCAATAATGTTTCTGCCATCTCTGTTACCTCCGTTATTGTTGTTTTGTTGATGCTGAATATAGAAAAAGGGATTCTTGACTTGGAGCATTTTGGTGTGGGCCTCTCTGCCAAATTGAATAGGCTGAACAGGCTCTTAGCCCCGGCGGCCCCGTAGACCGGAGGGGTTCTTCCCCGCAGGGAATCAAAATTCGCCGGAGGCTCCACCCGACCAAAGGGAGGGAATCCCCCCGCAGGGAATCAGATCCGCCGGAGGCACCTTATCAGGCCAACCGGAAGGAGGGAGCGGGCGCTACCGGCCACCTAACAAGGCTGCTGGGGGCTATCCCCCCGCAGAACCAGCCGCCCAACCAAGCATCGAGCAACCACACGTTGAGATTGAGGCTGTTACCCAAGCAGAAGAACCGGGCCCAAGCGGTCCAGGCGGCGTTAGGGGAGCGCCAACCAAGCGACTGACGCCTTTGGCCGTCGGGTCCAGGGCGCAGCCC
>JAAWGY010000337.1 GCA_022795575.1 Angelakisella sp.
GGGGAAGCGCAAACCGCGGCCGGGGTTAGGTGTAGCCGCTTTCTCCCCAAAACAGCCCGCCGCGCGCCGCAGGCGCTGGAGGCGGGCGCATTTTGGGCCCACCAGCCCAAAGCCTATCCAAGCGCACCCAGCCCGCCACCTTGGCAGGACTTTTCCCTCCCTGCCTGCAATAACTACAGCCCCCACCCACAGCACCCGTTTTTTCCTCCGGCCTTGCGTATTCCACCGCTTTATGCTATCATAGCCTGGTATCCTCAACACCCCCACCACCACGAAAGGAGCCTGCTATGTCCTCTCTCGCCATCCTGCGGGACCGTTCCCTCCGCAACACACTTCTGGGGATTGCCATCCCCATCGCCCTGCAAAACCTGATCACCTACATGACCGGTATGATGGACACCATCATGCTGGGCCAGCTGGGGGAGGTGGAGCTCTCCGGCGCCAGCCTTGCCAACCAGTTTGGCACAATCTATATGGTACTCACCTTTGGCGTGGCCAGCGGCGCCAACGTCCTCCTCTCCCAGTATTGGGGAAAGGGGGATACCTGCTCCATCCGCAGCATCCTTTCGGTGGCCTACCGTGTCACCCTGATTCTGTCGGTGCTCTTTACCGCCGCCGGCGCCCTCTTCCCCCAGGCCATCATGTCCTGCTTTACCCCCGATCCGGAGGTAATCGCCGCCGGCTCCCGCTACCTGGCCATCGTCTGCTTCAGCTACACCCTCAACGGCCTTACCAACGTTATGCTGATGACCTTGCGTTCGGTGGGGACGGTGGGTATCTCGATTTTGGTTTACATCACCTCCTTCTTTGCCAACACCTCCCTAAACTGGATCCTGATCTTCGGTAAGTTAGGCGCCCCTGCCATGGGGATGGCCGGCGCGGCGGTGGCCACTGTGGCCGCCCGGGCCATCGAGCTGGCCGTTGCCGGGATCTATGTCTTCCGGTTCGAGGGCAAGATCCGGTACACCCTAAGGGACTTTCTCCACTACGACCGCTCCTTCCGCCGGGATTTTGCGGTAAACGTCACCCCTGTTATGCTCAACGAGCTGGCCTGGAGCCTGGGCAATTCCATGGTCCTGGTGGTTATGGGGCGGATGGGCCGGGACTTTGTCACCGCCAACTCCATCACCAACATCACCACGCAGATGGCCTCGGTCTTTATCATTGGCCTTTCCAACGCCACCTCGGTGGTGGTGGGCAACAGCATTGGCGCCGGGGAGACCCAGCGCACCAAGGACCTGGCCAAGGCCATTATGGTGGTGGGCGCTGTCTTTGGGGCGATGGTGGCGGGGGTTATCCTGCTGCTTCGGGGACCGGTTATCGGGATGTACAACGTCCCGGAGGCCACCAAGCTCCTCACCCACCAGGTGATGGCCTCGGCCGCTGTTGTCACTCTGTTCCAGGCTCTTTCGTTCATCGGGCTGATGGGCATCCTGCGGGGCGGCGGGGACAACCGGTTTGTCCTATTCTGCGAGGCGTTTTTCCTGTGGGGGATTGCCATCCCCGCCGGCTTTGCCGCCGGACTCTATTTGGGCTGGACGCCGCCGGTGGTCTATCTTATCCTCCGCAGCGACGAGATCATCAAAATCTGTGTCGCCCTCCCCCGCATTTGGAGCGGACGGTGGGTGCGGGATGTCACCCGTTGAACGCTTTCAGAAGATTCGTTGATTCTACAGAGTTTCTTCCGCAGAAATCGTCAGTACGCCAAACTACAATTTCCAGTTTTTTCCAGAAAAACCAATTCCCAAACTTTGGCTTATGGCAGAAACATTTTTTGTAAGATTTCTACAAAAACCCCTTGACATTTCGCTGTATTAAGGATAGAATAAGAAGGCCATTTAGGCAAAGAAAACTGACTGCCTACAAACCGAAGCGGAGAAAAGCGAACCGATGACAAGGCTGCTGCAAAACCTGACAGACGATGCCCTTATCCCCATGGCGCGGGCAGGGGACGACGCAGCCGTCACGGAGCTTGTCGCCCGCTACCTGCCCATGATACGCCGCCGCGCCTCCCGGTACTTTCTGCCGGGGATGGAGGCGGAGGACGTGGTGCAGGAGGGCCTCATCGGTCTCCTGAAGGCGATCCGCCTTTACGACGGGGATCAAAGCGCTTTCCCTACCTACGCCCAGGTCTGTGTAAGCTCCACCATGGCCACCGCCGCAAAGGCGGCGCTTTCCCCCAAAAGCCGCCCTCTCCGGGATTATTCCAGCTTGGATACCCTGGAGGAAGGGGAACAGGCCGAGGGAGGGGCCGGGCTGGAGGAGGAGCTGATCATCGCAGAGCAGTTAGAAGAGCTGCGCAGCAGGATCCGGACGGTGCTGTCCGGCTTCGAGCAGCGGGTGCTGACACTGTACCTGAGCGGTCACTCTTATCTGGAGATCTCACAACTTCTTCGTACTACCCCAAAAGCTGTGGACAACGCCCTGCAAAGAGTCCGACGAAAGCTGCGGTCGGTATAACCCCAGCGCCACCCCTATTGTCATCAGCCTGGAATCGCCAGGTTGAGAAATATTGCCCCCGGATCTTCTAAGCGTAGCGTATAACTCGCTTTGGAGCCTGCGGGTAAAAATCCATAAGCGAGGTAGAAAGAGTATGTACGAAGACAAGAAGTTAGTGTGCAAAGAGTGCGGCCAGGAGTTCATCTTCACCGCCGGCGAGCAGGAGTTCTACGCGGAGCGCGGCTTCGCCAACGAGCCCCAGCGCTGCAAGG
>JAAWGY010000338.1 GCA_022795575.1 Angelakisella sp.
AAGCCCAGCCTGGGGCTGGTGGAGTTTGAGGGCAGCCGGGAGAACAACATGATCTTCCGGTACGCCCACGGCACCGGCGTCTTTTTGGACCAGGAGGAGACCGACCCGGCCAAGCGCTACAAGCTGGTAACAAAGGTGGAGTACCCCGGCAGCCGCACTTTTATGGCGGTGAATTTTTCGGAGGACGGCATCCACTGGGGGGATATGATCCCCTGGCCCCGTTGGAACCCCCCGGCGGATTCCCACAACTTCCCCTTCCGGGACAGGGTGGACGGCCTCTTTAAGGTCATCACCCGGGTTTGGCGCAACGGGGTGCGGATCTCCGCTATCTGCGCCAGCCGGGACTTTATCAACTGGAGCGAGCCGGTGGAGATCCTACGGGGAGACGGCTTTGAATCCCAGGTTTACTCGATGCCCGTCTTTTGGTACGACGGCCTTTACCTGGGGCTGGCCTCCATGTTCCACGAGGGGGACCGTTCGGCGGAAAACTTCGACACGGTGGACCTGGAGCTGACCTACGCCTCCGCCTGCGACCGGTTTGACCGCGTGGCCCCTTACCAGTACCTGATCCCCCGGGGCAAGGGCAGCTACCCCGACGGCGACTTTGACTGCTGCTGCATCTATGCCGCCGCCCCCATCGATATGGGGGACGGGCGCCTCTGCATCTACTACATGGGGGGCAACGGGCAGCACACCAACTTCCGGGAGACCTCCTTTGCCCGGGCGTTTTTGCCCAAGGACCGCTTTGCCTGGTACGAGGCCCGGGAGGATGCGAAGGAAGCGGTTCTCTCCACCGGACGGCTGAACATCTACGGCAACGAGCTTTCGGTCCTTGCGGAGGCAGCGGAGGGGGGGCAATGGTCGGTGGCGGTGTGTCCCACCTGGAAGAGCAAACCCTTTGAGGGCTTTGGCTTTGAGGACTGCACCCTGACCCCCGGGGAGGACGGCTACACCCGGGTAGCGTGGAAGCGCCGGCTGATGGAGCTGGAAAACGCCACCGTCTCCCTGGTGTTCCGCTTCCGGAAAACCAAGCTGTACGCCTTCCGGGGAGAGCTGATCCGCACCGCCGAGCGCTACTACGAGGGCGCACCCACGGTATAAGAAAAGGGGAACAAGGGATGATATTTTGTAAACTGGACCAGCTGGGCCGGTACCGGGGCCTTTCGCGCCATCTGGACACGGCCATCCGCTTTTTGGAGGAGGGCGGGGCGTCCCGCCTGGCCATGGGCCGCAACGAGGTGGACGGCGAGGCGGTGTACGTCAACCGCTTCGACTACGACACGGCGGAGGAGGCCATCACCGAGGGCCACCTCCGGTACATCGATGTGCACGTCGTCCTTTCCGGCCAGGAGGAGATCGGGGTGGCGGATGTATCCACCCTCCGGGAGGTGGAGCGGAGGGAGGCGGAGGACTACATCCTCTTTTCCGGCCCCTTCCAGTGCGTTTGCGTCATGAAGCCGGGAGATGTCCTCATCACCTTCCCGGAGGACGCCCACAGCCCGAAGCGCCGCAACGGCCCGCCCTGCCACGTGGAGAAGGCGGTCATCAAGGTTCTGAACGATTAAGCGTTTCCTGGCTCAGCAGGCTTAGGGTGCCGGAGGAAAACCTCCGGCACCCTTTTTCTTTGGCGTATTCGACAATATTCTTGTTAAATTATAGCGCCTTTTTGGAATTACTCATTATTGAAGCCGGTTGTTGATTTTGCTATAATAAAAAATCCCCCCTTTGAACAGGTTTTCGACGCGCCCAAAGGGTGCTTTTTCGGAATAGATCAGGAAGGGATGTGACCGTATATGAACAGCGGAATCGATGCGGTAATCTTTGATGTGGATGGGACCTTGTACGACTACAGGACGCACACGGTACCCCCCTCTGCCCAGGAGGCGCTGCGCTGCCTGCGGGAGGGCGGGATCCGGATCATCATCGCCTCCGGGCGGTCCTATGCGCTGCTGGGGGAATCGTTGGTACAGATTGCCCAGGCGGATCACTACGTCCTTTCCAACGGCCACGAGATTCTGGACCGGGACGGGCGGCCTGTTTACCAGGAGCGCTTTACCTTAGAGGAGACCGAGGGGCTGCTGGGCGCGGCCCGGGACCACGGGGTAAACGTGATGCTGAAATACCACGGCTTCTGCTGTATCTATGCCGGTTGGGACGAGATGCGGTCGGTGTTCCGGATGATGGCTCCGGACCAGGGCAGCTACCGGTTTTGCCCGGAGTGGGACTACCACTGCCAGGAGCTTCCCCTTGGGGTTACGCTTAAGGGCGGGCCGGAGCTGCGGCGGCAGCTGGCCGATTGGGAAACGGCTTTGCGCATTGAGTACTTTGGCGATCCTTCGGAGTGCGATGTTTTTCACCACAGCGCCAACAAGTGGGTTGGGCTGGAGCGGATTTTGTCCGATGCGGGGGTTGCGCCGGAGCGGTGCGTTGCCTTTGGGGACAGCGGGAACGATGTGGATATGCTTCGTTCGGTGGGGCGGGGTATTGCCATGGGCAATGCTTCCCCGGAGGCTAAGGCGGCGGCGGGGCAGGTTTGCCGGCCCTCCTGGGACGATGGGATTTACCACGCCCTTCGGGAGCTTGCGGTTATCTAAGGAGGATGGCCTGTCCCACAGGTTGTGCCCGCCCGGGCTACCGGGCCGCAGGTCCAGGGCCGCGCAGGCCCTGGTCGCTCCCGCAGGAGCGAAACTCCCCAGGACG
>JAAWGY010000339.1 GCA_022795575.1 Angelakisella sp.
GCTTGGGGGCATCCTTTACTTCCTCCATGTGGGCAGCGGCGATGTGGCCAACGCCGCCGGGGACGAGATGAACGCCATCGCCTCCTCCATCATCGGCGGGACGCTGCTTACCGGCGGCGTGGGCAATGTGGTGGGTTCCCTTTTTGGGGTGCTCAGCCTAAACACCATTAAACGGATCGTTTCCTCTTTGGGCTTTGACGAAGCCTGGTGGTCCAACATCACCGTGGCCGCCATGCTCTGCCTCTTCCTGGTGATCCAGAGCGTGGTGCTGCTCCGCAAGAACAAAAGCAAACAGTAAGGGGGGGTAGAGGATGAAAACCTATCTCGGCATCGAGTTCGGCTCCACGCGGATCAAGGCGGTAACGGTGGGGGAGGACTTCGCCCCGGTTTCCGCCGGGGACTACACTTGGGCCGCCCGGTATGAGGACGGCATCTGGACCTATCCTCTGGAGGAGGTTTGGGCAGGGCTCCGGGACGCCCTTGCTCATGTGCAGGAGCGGGAGACAGTGGCCGCCGCCGGTATCTCCGCCATGATGCACGGCTACCTGGCCTTTGACGCGGACTGGAACCTGCTGGTGCCCTTCCGCACCTGGCAGAACACCATCACCGGCCCCGCGGCGGAAGAGCTCACCGCCCTTTTTGGCTTCAATATCCCGCAGAGGTGGTCCATCGCCCACCTTTACCAAGCCATCCTCAACGGGGAGGAACACATCGGCCGCATTGCCCACCTTACCACCCTGGCCGGGTATGTCCACCATGCCCTTACCGGCGTCAACGCCGTGGGGGTGGGGGAGGCCAGCGGTATCTTCCCCATTGACAGCGCGGCTTTGGACTACGACGCTGCCATGATGAAGAAGTTTGACCTTCTCGTCGCCCAGCAAAAGCTCCCCTGGAGCCTCCGGGAGCTGCTGCCCCGGGTGCTGCCTGCGGGGGAGCCTGCCGGAGTCCTCACCCCGGAGGGCTCCGCCCTTCTGGAGGGCCTTCTTCCCGCCGGGATCCCCTTCGCCCCCCCGGAGGGGGACGCGGGTACCGGCATGACCGCCACGAATGCGGTGGCGCCCTGTACCGGGAACATCTCGGCGGGAACCTCTATCTTTTCCATGGTGGTGCTGGAGCGTCCCTTGGAAAAGGTCCATGAGGAAATCGATTTGGTGACTACCCCCACCGGCGCGCCGGTGGCCATGGTCCACTGCAACAACTGCACAGGCGATACCAACGCCTGGGTCAGCGTCCTGGGGGAGGCCGCGGCCCTCTTCGGGGCAAAGCCGGACGCCGGGGAGCTGTACACCAGGCTATATGAAAAAAGCCTGGAGGGGGATCCGGACTGCGGCGGGGTGCTGGTCTGCAACTAC
The DNA here is from genome assembly GCA_022795575.1 of Angelakisella sp. Classification (GTDB taxonomy): domain Bacteria; phylum Bacillota; class Clostridia; order Oscillospirales; family Ruminococcaceae; genus Angelakisella. The sequence goes on from JAAWGY010000339.1 coordinate 1,353, forward strand.
CTGGCCGGGGAAGGCGTCACCCATATGGATGCCGGGCGGCCCCTGGTGGCCCGGACACCGGAAAGCCGCTTTACCCTTGCCAATTTCTTCCGGGCCCAGCTCTACGCCACCATGGCCACCCTAAAGATCGGTATGGACATCCTGGGGGCGGAGGGTGTCCGTATCCACCGGCTTACCGGTCACGGCGGACTCTTTAAGACACCAGTGGTAGGGCAGAGCTATATGGCCGCCGCCTGCGGAGCCCCTGTGACCTGTATGAAAACCGCCGGAGAGGGCGGGCCCTATGGTATGGCCCTGCTGGCCGCCTTTCTCCTTCTAAAGGGGGAGGGGGAAAGGCTGGAGGATTTTCTGGAAAAGCGGGTGTTCGCTGGAGTTTCGGGCAATACCATTCAGCCGGATACCGCTGTGGCCCAGGGCTTTGACGCCTATATCCGGCGGTATCAGGCCCTGCTGGCGGTGGAGCGCGCCGCTGTAGAAAGCTTGTAGAGGAGGAATATTGTATGAGAGAATATTCGTTTTGGTTTGTGGTAGGAAGCCAGCTGCTTTATGGCCCGGAGGTGCTGGAGACGGTGGCCGCCCGGGCGGCGGAGATGGCCAAGGAGCTTTCCCGGGAGCTGCCTTATCCCCTGGTGTACAAGGTCACTGCCAAAAGCAACCAGGAGATCGCCCAGGTGGTAAAGGAGGCCAACTACGATGACAGCTGCGCCGGGATCATCACCTGGTGCCACACCTTCAGCCCCTCCAAGATGTGGATCAATGGCCTGGCCGGACTCCAGAAGCCCTACTGTCACCTGGCTACCCAGTACAACCGGGAGATCCCCAACGAAGAGATCGATATGGACTTTATGAACCTGAACCAGGCCGCCCACGGGGACCGGGAACACGGCTTCATCGCCGCCCGGCTGCGGATGCCTCGGAAGGTCATCGCCGGCCACTGGCAGGACAAAACGGTTCGGGAACGCCTGGGGGATTGGATGAAGGCCGCCATCGGCGCGGCTGTCTCCAGGGAGCTCCGGGTGATGCGCTTCGGGGACAATATGCGGGAGGTGGCTGTTACCGAGGGCGACAAGGTGGAGGTCCAGACAAAGCTGGGCTGGCAGGTGAACACCTGGGCCGTCGGCGACCTGGTGAAGGAGATGAACGCCGTCACCGAGGCAGAGATCGATGCCCTGATGGAGACCTACCGGGAGAATTACGACATCGCTACCGATAATCTGGAGGCCATCCGCTACCAGGCCCGGGAGGAGATCGCCATGAAGCGGATGCTGGACCGGGAGGGCTGCAAGGCCTTTTCCAACACCTTCCAGGATCTGTACGGCATGGAGCAGCTCCCCGGCCTTGC
>JAAWGY010000340.1 GCA_022795575.1 Angelakisella sp.
ATCATAGGAAAACAGGCGGAACCTGTGCAAATCCTGTATTTAAGCGGTTTTATCGAAACGAGAAGTTGTGTTCCAATACGCTGTACCAAGCGGCACGCCGTACTCCTAAGGGTTAGTTGTGAGTTCGATTCTCGCCGGGGGTGCCAGAAAAGCACCGTATAAAGCCGTTTTGCAAGGCTTTGGACGGTGCTTTGTTTTTATTGCCAGCGGATGTATTTATACATTACAGCCCGCATATTTGCTAATATGTTTTCGCTGAATTTGAATGTTCTCCGTAAAGTCGTGCTTTCTCTCTATCTTGTTGGGTTGTTAAATGCCGCGGCCCTGTTTGTGGCCTCCTGCCATATTGACAAACCCTCTCCCATCTGCTACAATAGGTAAGCCGCTTGTGCTGGGCTCTAAGTGCGCCCTTTTTAGGACGCCGCCTTACCGCAGCGAGTCTGTCAGAAAGAGGATACATCATTATGTACGCAGTCTTTGAAACCGGCGGCAAGCAGTACACCGCCACAGCCGGCGACATCCTGTTCGTCGAAAAGCTGAATGTCGAGCCCGGCGAGGAAATCACCTTCGATAAGGTCCTGGCTATGGGCGGAGAAGGGGAAACTACCTTCGGCGCCCCCTACCTGGACGGCGCTGCTGTCACCGCTAAGGTGCTGAAGAACGGTAAGGGGAAGAAGATCACCATCCTTACCTACCGCCCCAAAAAGGATTCCCAGCGCAAGAAGGGCCATCGTCAGCCCTATACAAAGGTAGAGATCCTGTCCGTTGGCGGCGATGCCAAGAAGAAGCCCGCGAAAAAGGCCGCTGCAAAGAAGGCCGAAGCCGCGGAGGAATAACAAAGAGAGGTGTTTGATCCATGGCACATAAAAAAGGTGTAGGCTCTACTAAGAACGGCCGCGATTCCGAATCCAAACGCCTCGGCGTAAAACGGGCCGATGGCCAGCACGTCCTGGCCGGCAACATCCTGGTCCGGCAGCGCGGTACCCATATCCATCCCGGCACCAATGTGGGCATCGGTAGCGACGATACCCTCTTCGCCCTGGTGGATGGCAAGGTGAAGTTTGAGCGGATGGGCAGAGAGCGCAAGAAGTGCTCCGTTTATCCCGCCTGAGCTTGACCCGCAATCAAGGTGAACACCCCCGGAAAGGACATCTGCCCTTCCCGGGGGCTTTTTCTTGATTTTTTCCACCAGCGTGGTATACTGAAAGCCTGGGGCAGCTGTCCCGCAGAAGGGGACCGCGTGCAGCCCGGGACATCGACAGAAGGAAAGGACAGATTGCTATGTTAAACGAAAAGGTCGCAAATCTCCTCAATACCCAGGTGAACAAGGAGCTTTACTCCGCCTACCTCTACCTCCATTTCTCCAACTTTTACACCGAGCAGGGCCTGAATGGCTTTGCAAACTGGTACATGGTCCAGGCCCAGGAGGAGCGGGACCACGCCATGCTTTTTGTCAAGTATCTCCAGAACAACGACAGCCCTGTGGTCTATGAGGCCGTCGAAAAGCCCGCCGCCTCCCTCAGCGACAAGATGGACCCCCTTACCGCCGGCCTGGAGCATGAGCGGTATGTCACCAGCCTTATCCACACCATCTACGAGGCCGCCTACGAGAGCCGGGACTTCCGCACCATGCAGTTCCTGGATTGGTTCGTCAAGGAGCAGGGGGAGGAGGAGACCAACGCTTCCGACCTGGTGAAGAAGATGGAGCTGTTCGGCGGCGATTCCAAGGGGCTCTATATGCTGGATGCCGAGCTGGGCGCCCGGGCTTACTCTGCCCCGTCCCTTACCCTCTAAGAGCCTATTCAAGATCTCCCAGCACGCCGCCTTGGCAGGTCTATTTTCGCCCTGCTTCGCCCCAAAACTTGTAATACAGCAAGTATTCCGGCGTTTTTCGCCTTGCAGGGCGGAAAAATCTTTGCCAATCCGGCGCACCGGGAGATCTTGAACAGGCTCTGATGCTCCTTTTTTTTGCCCCCGCACCCCCCACCCCCCCTTTGCATAGAATAAACCAATCAGCCGAAAAAAACACGGCAAAGGAGGGCTTTTTGTGGTAATCGACGCGGTAAAATGCGTTTTGCTCATCGTTGTGGCCTACCTGGCGTTGGTAGGCCTTGCACACCTCTGCGTCACGGTGGGGCGCTGGTTTTCCTCCGGCGGGGCGCTGAGGGACTGCTGGCTGGTGGTGGCCGCCCTGCCCGGGGAGGAGGACCTGGAGATGCGCCTGCGGCAGGCCCACGCCCTCCTCCAGGCGGACCCGGCATTCCGTGGCGTGGGGATGGTGGTGGCGGACAGCGGCGCCGACAAAGAGGCCCGGGACATCTGCCGCTGCTTTTCCCAGGAGACCGGCGTACCCTTCCTCCACACCGAGGAGCTGCCGCGATTCCTGAACCACACCGCCCCCCGCCAGCCGGAAGCCCCCGGCGCTGTCCTCAAGGAAACCTGACCGAATAGCGAGCGCCGCTTAGGTGGCCTGCAATGCGCCGAATCAGAAGCCTTTTAGAGCCTGATGATGACCGATAGGTTATCGTCAGGCTCTTATTGATGGGGTTCCTTTTCCGGCAGGGGTGATGCTCCCCTTCAAAGCAGCTGCCCCCTAAGGCGTGTCCCTAAAGTCGCCGCACCCGTCTTTTTCTACAGGGGAAGGGGGCTTGGCTACGTCGAAAATGCTCGGAATCCACCAAGGATTCCT
>JAAWGY010000341.1 GCA_022795575.1 Angelakisella sp.
GATGCAGGCAGGACAAGGGATTTTCCCGCCCTGCAAGGCAAAAAACCGCAGCAATACTTGGTGTATTGCAAGGTTTTTTCCAGGCGCTAAGAGCCGCCTACGGCGGTTGCGCCTGGACGCGCCTGCGGGCGCAGTAACGCGGCAGGGCGGGAAAAGACCTGGCCTGACGGCGTCAGACGGTTGTGAATACAGGTTCTCAGATCAGCCTTTGGGTGTCACTTAAGAGGTCCGCCATCGTTACCGACCGTAGCTCCTCCTCCATAACTGTCTGGATCCTCTCCAGCCGGTCATCCAAAACGGCGTGGATGCTCCGGCCGACGGGGCAGTCCGGGTTGGGGTTTTCGTGGAAGTGGAACAGCTTACCGTCGTCTACACACGCCACGGCGTGGTAGACATCCAGCAGCGTGATGCTCTCCACTGGCTTGGCAAGGCTGGCCCCGCCGGTCCCCCGGGCAACATGAACAAGCCCGGCCTGCTTGAGCTGTTGCAGCAGCCGCCGGATGATGACGGGGTTTGTGTTTACACTGGAGGCGAGAAGGTCGCTGGTTACTTTGTGCTCCTCCTGAAAGGTCTTGATGCAGAGGAGGATATGGATGGCGATGGTAAATCTGCTTGATATCTGCATAATGAACCTCCGTCAAAAGGAATCGGAGCCTGTTTTGGGGAACCGGGGGAAAAACAAAGGCGGTCCGGCGGATGGCGCCTGACCGCGGACCGATTTGTCACCGTTTTTCCGGGCGGCGCTTCCGGGAACCCCTTTTGCCCGGCAGATGCGGGAGAGGGCCGGCATGGCGCCGCTTTATTCCGGATCGCTAAGCAGCTCCCGCAGCATCCGCTCCCGGTCGTTCAGGAACATTTTGGTGATCTGGTAGCTGCTGGTTTCCTCGTAGCTACAGGGGCGGACCAAGCCGTCGTCAAAGGTGAGGATAGCCGCCCCGGGGATGGCCAGCAGGATGGGGGAGTGGGTGGCGATGATAAACTGGGAGCCCCTGCCGGCGGAATGGTAGATCTCCGCCAGCAGCGCCAGCTGGCGCTGGGGGGAGAGGGCGGCCTCCGGCTCGTCAAACAAAAAAACGCCGGTGCTGCCCAGCCACCTTTGGAGCAGGCTCATAAAGCTTTCCCCGTGGGACCGGTCGTGATACCGCTGGGAGGGGTGTCTGGGGTCGGTGTACTCCATCTCCTTGGTGGCCACGTTGTAAAAGCTTTCCGCCCGCAGAAAATAGCCCCCCTCCGCCCGGCGGTAGCCCTTGATGAGCTTGATGGCGGAATAGAGGCCGGAGTGGGAATCGTAGGTGGAGAAGCGGTAGTTTTTGGTGCCGCCCTCCGGGTTAAAGCCGTAGGCCACCGCGACGGCCTCCAGCAGGGTGGATTTACCGGTTCCGTTTTCCCCCACAAAGAAGGTGACAGGGGAGGAAAAGTCGATGCTGTCCAGCCCCTTCAGGGCCGGGATGTGCCGAAGATAGCTTCGGCCCTCCACCTGGTCCCATTGGATGGTCGCCCGCAGGATAAACAGCTGGTTCATCGCCGGCCTATCCTTGGGCGGCTGCTTTGGCAGCAGGCTTGCCGAGGCAGAGGTCGGCCAACACGCATTCGCCGCACCGGGGCCGGCGGGCGATGCAGACCTCCCGGCCAAAGAGCACCAGCCGGTGGCAGAAGTCGTTGGATTTTTCGGGCGGGAGGATGGGCCGCAGCTGGTTTTCCACCTTCACCGGGTCCTTGCTGTCCGCTAACCCCAAAAGGTTGGTGATGCGGATGCAGTGGGTATCGCAGACGATGGCGGGCTTGCCGTAGATATCCCCCACCACAAGGTTGGCGGTTTTGCGGCCGATGCCGGGGAGCTTTACCAGCTCCTCGATGGTATCCGGCACCACGCCCCCGTGCTGCTCCACCAGCATTTTGCAGCAGGCCACAATGTCCCGGGCCTTGGTTTTGTAAAGGCCGCAGGACTTGATGCACTCCTCCACCGCCTCCACAGGGGCGGCGGCCAGCGCCTCCACCGTGGGGAACCTGCCAAAGAGCACCGGCGTCACCAGATTCACCCGGGCGTCGGTACACTGGGCTGCCAGCCGCACCGAGATCAGCAGCTCATGGGCCTTTTGGTACTCCAGGGAGCACTGGGCGCCGGGGTATTTTTCCTCCAGCCGGGCAATACAGGCCTCGGCCCGCTCTTTTTTGGTCATGTGGGGTCCTCCTCTGCGGTGATGTAGACTTTGGTGCCGGAATACCCGCTCTGGTAAGGCGACAGAGGTTACGGCTCCAGGCCCTCCCGGGAGACCACCGGCTTGCCGTCTGCCCCCAGCAGCGGGGTAAAGCCCGCGGCGTAACCGTCCTTATGGAAGAGGTAGTGGATGCCGGTGGTGGTATCCACCCAGATCTCCATCATGGTGACAACCCCCTGGGAATAGATCTTTTGGAACCGATCGTTGCTTTTTGCCATAAAAAACACTCCTTATTTTAGGGATAAAATCATTCTACCGGTTTCCCCGGCGATTGTCAAGAAAGGTCAGGGCTCCCGCAGAAACTCAAGGTTTAGAAACCTGTATTCATAGCCGGAGAATACAGGCCCTTAATTGTTAGAAGCTGTACCAATAGCTGAAGTGCGCAGATTGGCGAGCAAATTTTTTGACTGCCGATGCCAAAAAAGCGCAGGAATACTGTGTGTATTTCAAGAT
>JAAWGY010000342.1 GCA_022795575.1 Angelakisella sp.
TTTTGCAGCCGCCCTGGGGGCCTTTCGCTCCCTGCGGGGAGCGCCCAGGGCTCTGCCCTGGACCCGCAAGCCTTTGAAAAGGCTTGACCGAAACTTTTATCGCCCTGCGGGCCTTTGACGGGCAGCTGGTACTCCCCCCATACCTACCCGTTAACCTCCTGAATCACCGGCAGGATCATCGGCCGGCGGCGGGTCCTGGCGTAAATGTAGTCCGAAAGCTCATCCCGGATCCGCCCCTTAATGCTGCTCCAATCCCGGTACCCGGTCAGCTTGCACTGGGACAGCGCCGTCAGCACCGCCTTACGGGCGCCGGACATCATCTCGTCGCTCTCCTTGACGTAAACAAACCCCCGGGATACCAGGTCCGGCCCGGCCACAACCTCGCCGCTGACCCCGTCGATGGCCATGGCAACCACAATCAGCCCCTCCTCCGAGAGCAGCTTGCGGTCCCGCAGCACAACGCTGCCAACGTCCCCTACCCCAAGGCCGTCCACCAAAACACGCCCCGCCGGCACCGTGCCCCCAACCCGCATGGAAACGCCGTCCGTCTCAATCACCTTGCCAATGTCGCTGATGATGATGTTCTTCTGGTCAAACCCCATGCTCCGGGCCACCCCGGCGTTTTTCATCAGGTGCTTGTATTCCCCGTGGACCGGCACAAAGTACTTGGGCCGGGTCAGGCTTAGGAGCATCTTGGTTTCGTCCTGGCAGGCGTGGCCCGATACGTGGACGTCGTACATCCGCTCGTAGATGACGTCCGCCCCTAACTTCATCAGCTCGTTAACCACGTTGCCCACCGATTTTTCGTTCCCCGGGATGGGGCTGGCCGAAAGGATGATGTAGTCGTTGGGCCCCACCCGCACCTGCCGGTGCTCCCCGGTGGACATCCGGGTAAGGGCGCTCATGGGCTCCCCCTGGCTGCCGGTGCATACCAGCACCAGCTGCTCGTCGCTGTAGCCCCGCATCTGCTCCACCTCGATGATGGTGCCCGGCTTTACCGTCAGGTAGCCCAGCTGTTCCGCCACCGTCACCACGTTTACCATGCTGCGGCCAAACACCGCCACCTTCCGCCCGGTTTTGACGGCGGCGTCCACAATCTGCTGGATGCGGTGGACGTTGCTGGCAAAGGTGGCGATGATGATCCGCTTTTTGCCGGCGTTCTGGAACAGCTTGTCAAAGCTTTCCCCCACCGTCCGCTCGCTGGGGGTGCTCCCCGCCTTTTCGGCGTTGGTGGAATCCGAGAGCAGGGCCAGCACCCCCTGCCCCCCCAGCTCCCCGAACCGGGCCAGGTCGATGACCTCGCTGCCGATGGGGGTATAGTCGATCTTAAAGTCCCCGGTCTGCACCACCACGCCGTCCGGGGTGTGGACCGCCAGGGCGCAGGCGTCCGGGATGGAGTGGTTGACGTGGATAAACTCCACCGCCATACACCCCGCCCGCACCGTCTCCCCCGGGCGCACCACCGCCAGCCGCACCTTGCCCGCCAGCCCGTGCTCCCGGAGCTTGCCCTCCACCAGCCCAAGGGTAAAGGCGGTGCCGTAAACCGGCAGGTTCACCTCCCGCAGCAGGTAGGCAAGCCCCCCGATGTGGTCCTCGTGGCCGTGGGTTAAAAACACCCCCCGGATCTTGTCCCGGTTCCGGGTAAGGTAGGTAAAGTCGGGGATGACAATGTCCACCCCCAGCATATCGTCGTCCGGGAAGGCCAGGCCGCAGTCCACCACCAGGATGTCGTCGCCGCATTCGTAGACGGTGATGTTTTTGCCGATCTCCCCCAGCCCCCCCAGGGAGATGATCCGCAGGTTGGGGCGTCCCGGCTTCAGCTGGTGGCTGCTCCGCTTCAGCGGGCATTTCACCGATTCCGGCGCCAGGGTCAGGGTGCTGTTTTCCATCAGCGCCTTGCCCCGTCCCCGGCGGCTCCGCTGCTGGCCCTGCTGGCCCTCCCGCCGGTCCTTCTGCTGCTGGGGCGCCGCCGCGGCCTGTGCGCCGGTGCGCGGGGCGGCTGCCGCCTGGGCGGGCTGGCCCCCCTTCTGGCGGCTCCGCTGCTGCCGCTGCTTCTGCTGGATGCCCTCCTGGGCAGGCTGGGGGCTCTTCTTCTGGCCCCGCCGTGTCTGCTGCCGGCGCTCCTGCTCCCCTGCCTGGGGCTGCTTTTCCCCGGCGGGCTGGGGGGCCTCGGCGGGCTTTTTGCCAATCTGCGCCATGGGCCGCCGGGTGCGGCGGGGGGCCTCCTGCTTTTGGGGCTTTTCTCCCTGGGGCTCTTCCTTGGCGGTCCGCCGCCCCCTTTGGGAATGCAGCTTTTCCACAAATCCCTCCGGTACCAGCACCTTGCTTTCTGGATTCTTCTTTTCTGCCACGCTCTTTCTTACCTCCGTATCACTTCTGGCGATGGAGCCCCCGGCGGTCCCGGACAGCCCCTCCCGGCGCGTTCCCCTGCACAGGCAGGCAAAACGCCGCCGGGAGGGACGCCCCCGGGACCTGCCGGACAGACTCCCTCCGCGGGTGCAGGGGGTAGCGGCGGGCGCGCCGGGAGCCTCCCTTCCACCTGCTTTTTTGCCGGTTTCCTATAGCAATCATCAGAATTGGCGGCATACAGCTGGGCGAGGAGCTTTTTCAGCTGCCGAAGCCCCAAAAACGCAGGAAGCCTTGATGGCTTTCAAG
>JAAWGY010000004.1 GCA_022795575.1 Angelakisella sp.
TTGGGTGACAGCCTCAATCTCAACGTGTGGTTGCTCGATGCTTGGTTGGGCGGCTGGCCCTGCTGGGGGACAGGCTCCAGCGGCCTTGCGGGGGGAGCGAATTGGCCCGCTCCCTCCTTCCGGTTGGCCTGATAAGGTGCCTCCGGCGGATCTGATTCCCTGCGGGGGCTCCCCTCCCTACGGTCGGGTGGAGCCTCCGGCGGATCCAATTCCCTGCGGGGGGAAATCCCTCCGGCATTCGGGAAGAGTGGTGTGGGATGGCTCGCTGGTTTGTGGCTATGGTTGGTTGTGGGGATGGGCTTTTTTGAACCGCCGGCTTAAAAGCCACCAGTCTGTCCCCTTCGGGCAGCAGCCTGCCGCGTCTTTCCCAGGCCCAGTCGGTATATTTTGCGCCTAAATCCGGCATTTCCCAACCGTTTGTCAAAAATTTTCATATTTCCCACCGTCTGAAAATCTTTTTCGTTTCCTATTGACATACGCCTCAAAGTATTATACAATTTTAACAGTTTCATAACCATGAGAACCTGCGTATTTATGGAAACCAATTGTATCAGTTTAAGGAGGTAATGTCATCAATGAAGATCAAGCGTATTCTTGCCATGTTCCTGGCGGCATTTATGATTGCCAGCCTGGCAGCCTGCGGCGGACAGCCTGCGCCCTCTACTCCTGGCTCTTCCACTCCCGCGCCTGCCCCCGCGCCCACCGATCCCGGTTCTTCCACCCCCGAAACCCCCGCCGCCGGCGGTTCCATCACCCTGTGGACCTACCCCATCGGCAACTGGGGCCAGGAGGCCGAGGTTAAGAAGCTCACCGACGCCTTTACCGCCGAGACCGGCATTGAGGTTAAGGTAGAGTACCTGGCCTACGCCGACGGCGACGATAAGGTCAACGCGGCCATCACCGGCAACAACGCCCCCGACCTGGTCATGGAGGGCCCCGAGCGCCTGGTTGCCAACTGGGGCGTCAACGGCCACATGGTGGACCTCTCCGACCTGCTGGACGACACCGACAAGAAGGAGATCTACGAGTCCGTGCTGGGCTCCTGCACCGCTCCTGACGGCGCTGTCTACGAGTACCCCCTGGTTATGACTGCCCACTGCATGGCGGTTAACCTGAACGCCTTTAAGGAAGCCGGCGCCGACCAGTACCTGAACCTGGAGACCCGCACCTGGACCACCGATGACTTCCTGAAGGCTGTGGATGCTCTGTACGCCAAGTACGGCTCCACCGTGGGCGCTGTCTTCTGCAAGGGCCAGGGCGGCGACCAGGGCACCCGTGTTCTCGTCAACAACCTGTATGGCGGCACCTTTACCGACGCTGCCCACACCAAGTACACCTGGGATGACGAGAAGAACATCCAGGCGCTCCAGAAGCTGAAGGATACCCAGGGCATCGAGTTTGACGCTTCCCTGGAGGGCGGCGACGAAATCAAGCTCTTCTACCAGGGCATCCTGAAGATGGCCTTCTGCTGGAACATTGCCCAGCAGCTGAACCCCAACATCGCCAACACCGGCGAGGGCCTGACCCAGAATGGCGAGGAGATCGCCTTCATGAGCTTCCCCTCCCCGGACGGCACCGCCAAGCTCAACGGCGGTATCTGGGGCTTCGGTATCTTCGATAACGGCGACGCTACCCGCATCGAGAACGCCAAGAAGTTCATCAAGTACATGGCCGATTCCGCCCACACCGTGGACGCTGTGAAGACCGCCAACTACTTCCCCGTCCGTACCACCGCCGAGGGCACCGACCTGACCACCGTTTGGGCCGACAACAAGACCATGAACGACTACCAGATCCTGATGCCTTTCCTGGGCGACTACTATCAGGTCACTAAGGGCTGGGCCGGCGCCCGGACCGCTTGGTGGAATATGCTGCAGAAGGTAGGCGCTGGCGAGGACATTAAGACCGTCGTCGCCGCCGGCGCTGCCGAGGCCAACGCTGCCGCTGCCGGCTAAGCACCCTGACCGCAACAACTGACATAATCAGCTGAAACGAAGGGTATCGCGCACCCCTTCCCCGCATTGCGCGGGGAAGGGGTGCGTTTTTTCCTGAACCGGACGGGAGGGCGCGTGACCTGCCCGGCAGCGCCGGGCCTGCGACGCGGCTTTCTGGCCGGGACCTTCTCTTTGAAAGGGGCGATCGATTTGGCAAACCAGAACACCCTGCGGAGCCGTGAGCTGATGATGCGGGAGGCCCGCACCGCCTACCTCTTCCTGCTCCCCTGCCTGATCTTTTTTGTCGGCTTCGTTGTTTTCCCCATGTTCATCTGCATCTTTTACAGCCTTACCAACGCCAACATGAACGCCAAGGCGGCTACCGAGTTTATCGGCCTGCTGAACTTCCAGCAGCTCTTTAGCGACAAGACCTTCCTGGAGGCGCTGCGCAACACCTTTGTTATCGTGATTGTCAGTGTGCCCGCCGTCTGCGCCTTTTCGCTGTGGGTTTCCTCCGCTATCTACAAGCTGAGCGGCCCGGTGCTCTCCACCTTCCGGTGCATCTTCTACCTGCCGGTAGTCACCGGCTCGGTGGCCGTTACCGTGGTGTGGAAGTGGATGTACGACAACTACACCGGTATCCTGAACTATGTCCTGAAGGGCGCGGGGCTCATCGAAAAGAACATCAACTGGCTGGGGGACAGCAAGTACGCCCTGTGGTGTATTATCCTGATCCTCTTCACCACCTCGGTGGGGCAGCCCATTGTGCTGTATGTATCCGCCCTGGGCAACGTGGACGCCACCCAAATTGAGGCGGCCAAGGTGGACGGCGCCACCGATTTTGAGGTCTTCTGGCACGTCAAGTGGCCCCAAATGATGCCCACCACCCTGTACATACTGGTTATCACCACCATCAACTCCTTCCAGTGCTTCGCGCTGATCCAGCTGCTAACCAGCGGCGGCTCGGGGACCAACACGGTAATGTATTACATCTACTTTACCGCCTTTAAGCTCACCGAGCAGTTAGGCCACTTTGGCTACGCCAACGCCATGGGCGTGGTGCTTGCCATCTTTATCGGCATCCTGTCCGCCGTGCAGTTTAAGCTGGCGGAAGAAAAGTAAGGGGGTGGGGAAATGAATCAATCCAAGCTACAGAAAAAGGGCGCGTACGGCATCCTTTCCATCGTCATCCTGGTGATCCTGGCCTTCCTCTTTATATTCCCCCTCTACTGGATCGTCACCGGCGCCTTTAAGATTGCCAAGGAGTACAACGCGGTGCAGCCGGTTTGGTTCCCCTCGGTGTTTACCCTGGATAACTTTACCCGGCTGTTTGCCCGCCGCACCGCTCCCCTGTGGGAGCTGGCGATCCCCTTTAGCGCCATGTTTACCGCCGACAAGACCCCGATCATGATTTCGGTGGGGCCCACCGCCCCTGCCGCCATCCGGTGGCTGCTGAACACGGTGTTTATGGCGGTAATGGCTATGGTGCTCACCTGCATCACCGCGTCGATGGCGGGCTACGCCCTGGCCAAGAAGCGCTTCCCGGGCCGGGTCCTCCTCTTCTCCCTCATCGTCTGCGCCATGGCCCTGCCCAAGCAGGTTATCCTCATCCCCCTGATCAAGGAAATCTCCGCGCTGGGGCTGTGGGACAACATTTGGGCGGTAATCTTCCCCACGGTGGGCTGGCCCTTCGGCGTCTTCCTGATGAAGCAGTTTTCCGAGGGCATCCCCGGGGAGATTCTGGAGGCGGCCCGCATCGACGGCGCCAGCGAGTGGCGGACCTTTACCACCATTGTGGTGGATCTGGTAAAGCCGGGCATCGGGGCGCTGGCCATCTTCACCTTCATCAACTCCTGGAACGACTACTTCCTACAGCTGATCATGCTGGGGAGCGGCAACAACTACACCATCTCCCTGGGCATCGCCACCCTTCAGGCGGAGACCTCCATTGACGTGGGCATCCTGATGGCGGGGGCGACGCTGGCAGCCATCCCCATCATCGCCATCTTCCTGGCCTTCCAGAAATACTTCACCCAGGGCATCACCATGGGAGCTGTCAAAGGCTAAGCGGGCGGGGGAGCCCCCGCCGGCACTCCCTGCCCGGCCCCCTTTGGGGGCCTTACCTTGCAGGGGGATCTTAGGCAGTGCCTGGAGTCCTAAGTTTCGTTTTGAAGCTGTTAGCCTTGTAGCTTCGTTGTTATGGATGAAGGACTGTGTGCCGGAAGGTGCCATGCTGTCCTTGAGAGCAACGACGGAAGGAAGGGCTTTCCCTATGAGAAACGGTTTGCTTAGCAGCTTTGGGCTGAAACGGGTGGCGGTGGCCAGTATGGTCATCGACCACATCGGCAGCTTTTTGATCCGGGCGCTGATGGATCCCTACCGGGTGGACGGGAGGCTGGTGGTGAACCAGGATTCCCCCGCCGCCCTGCGGCAGCTGATGATCGGGCGGGAGCTCTGCGATATCCTGGGGGCTGTTGCCTTCCCCATCTTTTGCTTTTTGGTGGTGGAGGGGTTCCTCCACACCCGGGACCGGCTGCGGTACGGGCGGCAGATGCTCTGGTTCGCCCTTCTCTCCGAGATACCCTACAATCTGGCCCATTACCAGAGCGCTGTTTCCCTGCGGCTACAGAACGTGATGTTTACCCTGGCCTGCGCCATCCTTACCCTGTTGCTCATCAGCAAAACGGAGGAGCGGTGGAGGGAGCAGAAGGCGGTCCGCTGGGCAATGACGGCGGCTTCTATCGCTGCCGGTATGGCGATGGCTTACATCATCCGGGGGGAGTATGTCTTTATGGGGCCGCTGGCGGCGGCGCTGGTGTATCTCCTCCGGAACAAGGGGAGGCTTCGGATTGCGGGGCTGGCTCCGCTGCTGGTGGTCTCCCCCTGGACGGCGCTGGCGGTTCCCTTCCTGCTCCTCTACAACGGGGAGCGGGGGAGGGGGAGCAAGTGGTTTTTCTACCTGTTCTACCCGGCTCACTTTCTCGTGTTTGCCGCGCTGGCGATGGTCATCGGCGGGTAATTTTTCCATCCAATCCAAAGGATCAAAAAGACACAGGACTGGTCCCGCTGGGCTTGTCCTGTGTTTTTCCGAAAGAAAGAAGGAGCAACATGAAAAAGCATATTGTCTGCATTGGAGATTCCAACACCCATGGCTACTGCGCGGATCCGTCGGATTGCGCCGACGGGGGAATCCGGTTTAACGAGGAGGAGCGGTGGACCTGCCGGTTGCAGGCGGCGCTGGGCTCGGATTATCTGGTGACGGAGGAGGGGCTCAGCGGCCGGACCACGGTATTCCCGGATCCTCTCCACGAGAGCATGGACGCCCTGGGGTGCATCTATGCGCTGCTGAAGAGCCACGAGGTGGTGGACCTGTTGGTGATTATGCTGGGGACCAACGACGTTAAGGAACGGTTTGGGGCCAATGCCTCTTGTATTGCCATCGGGATGGAGCGGCTGGTACGGAAGGCGCAGAGTGTGGACTGCTGGGGGGGAAAGGCGGCCAACATCCTGATTGTATGCCCGCCGGTGATTTTATCGGAGATGGAGATGGCGCCCTGCGGGGTGCCGATGGGCAAGGGATGCGTTGAAAAGTCCCGGGAGCTACCGAGGTACCTGGAGGCTACGGCGAAGCTGGTGGGGGCCCACTATGTTGACGCGGCGGGGTGTGAGTTTAACAGGGTGGACGGGATGCACCTGACACGGCGGGGCCATGCCCAGCTGGCGGAGTTGGTTGGGGGGCTGGTGCCGACGCTATTGGGGTAAGGGGGCAGCCTGTCCTACAAGCTAATCCACCCCAGCACATTGGCCACCGAGCTGATCAGAATAACCGCAATACAAGCCGGAGCCAGATACCGGAGAAAAAACCGGTACATCCCCTTGCGCCGAAACTCCGACGACAGCTCTACCTCCGCGGCAACCCGTTCCACCCCCACCCGCCGCAGAATCAGGAAGCAGGTAGCCAGCGCAGCAACCGGCATCATCACCGAGTTGGTCAGAAAGTCAAAGAAATCCAACAGCGCCATCCCAAAGATCTGCACAAAGTCCAGCACCCCGTAGCCCAAACAAGCCAAGCTGCCAAAAATCAACTGTACCCCCGCCATCACAACACAGCAAACCCGGCGGCTCCACCCCAGCTCGTCCTGTAGCGTAGAAACACTGGTCTCCATCAAAGAAATCGCACTGGTCAGCGCCGCAAAGAAGAACATCAGGAAAAAGGCAATCCCAACCGCCTGCCCCATCCCCATGTCGGCAAAGATCTTCGGCAACGTCACAAAGGTAAGGGAAGGCCCCGCCTTCAGTGCCTCCAAATCCCCGCCTGAGTAGGCAAACACCGCCGGGATAATCATCATCCCCCCCAGCATAGCCACCCCTGTGTCAAAAAGCTCCACCTGCCCCGTGGATTTTTCGATGTCCATATCCTTGCCAATGTAGGAGCCGTAGGTGTACAGCACCCCCATGGCGATGGAAAGGGAGTAGAACATCTGCCCCATGGCAGCAACCACCGTCATCCAGGAGAAGTTGGCAAAGTTGGGGATCAGGAAATACCGCACCCCCGCCAGCGCCCCCGGGCGGGTGACAGAATAACCGGTGACAAAGACCGCCAGCAGAATCAGCGCAGGCATCATCACCTTGGAAACCCGCTCCACCCCCTGCCGTACCCCGGCCAGAATCACCAGCAGCACCGCCGCAGAAAAGAGCAAAAACCACCCCTCGGCCCCGGCGGAGGAGGAGATGAAGCCGGTAAAGTAGCTGTCACCGGCCAGCCGGCCAACATCCCCCCGCAGGTACTCCACCAGGTATTTGAGGACCCAGCCCCCAATGGCGGAGTAGTAGGGTACGATCAGCATCGGCACCACAGCGTTGACCCAGCCCCCAAAGCGGAGAGCCCCGCTTTGCCCAAACGCCCGGAAAGCGCCCACCGGGCTTTTGCCGGTCATCCGGCCCAGGGCGGTTTCGGAAACGATGAGGACATACCCCAGGGTGACGGTAAGGAGCAGGTAAACCAGCAGGAACATCCCGCCGCCGTGTTTTGCCGCCAGATAGGGGAAGCGCCAGATGTTCCCCAGCCCCACTGCCGAGCCCGCCACCGAAAGGACGTACCCCAACCGGCTGGAAAACCGCCCCCGGGGGTGTGAATGCTGCTTCATTATGCCTTCTCTCCTTTGTTCCCGTTCCGGTTTGGCGGACGGGGAATGACTTTAAGCGCCTGTATTCATCGCCGGATAATGCAGGCAGGACAGAAAAAGCCCTGGCCTGACTGCGTCAGAAGACTGTGAATACAGGTTCTAAGTATACCATAGGGCCGGAGAAGGCGCAATGTAAAATCAGAGAAGGCGGGCGGGATGGCTCGCCCGCCTTCCCCAAAAGGGCAGTCCCCCTATTCCACCCCCTCAATCGATTCCACGATGCTAAGCCGGCTGATCCGCCTTAATGGCAGGGCAGTGGCCAGCAGGCAGGCCCCCACCGAAAGGAGCGCCGCCTCCGCCATGGGCAGCACCGGGACAGGCGGCAGCCGGAAGCCGCCTATGGCGGCCCCCTCGGTCAGGATGGTGCACAGGTACCCCGCCCCGCACCCCAGCACCGCCGCAATCATGCCGTAATAGGCCCCCTCCCACAGGAACATCCGGTACAGGCTGCCGGCGCTCATGCCGATGGCCCGCTGCATCCCAATCTCCGCCACCCGGGTGTGGATGTTGGTGTAGGAGGTGTTCACCACGTTCAGCAGGCCGATGAGCCCCACAAAGAGGATCAGCCCCCAGGCCAGCAGGCGGATCTGCCGGAAGCTCTCCTCCGCCTGCCGGTCGCTCTCCTGGTAGGAAAGATAGCTGGTGCCGGGGGTGCGGCGGGCCAGGGCCTCCAGCGCCTCGTCAAAGGCGGCCCGGTCGGCACCCGGTGTCAGGGCGGGCGTTAGCTCGTGGTACGCCTCCTGGCCGGTGAGCCGGGTGTACGCCTCTGGCGAGACGATAAGCTGCACCCCCTGGGTGAAGCCGCCGTTGCCCACCCCGATATAGGTGTCGTAGCCGTCCAGCGTCCCCAGCACCGGCACCTCCACCCCCGCCACGGTGATGACACTGCCCGCCTGGACCTGGGTGCGGGGAAGCTCCTCCCCCTGGAACTGGAGGGGGATGGGGTTGCGGACCACGCAGCCCTCCCCCGCCTTCAGCCGGGCCAGCAACTCCCCCTCCAGCCGGTCCCCAAAGACGGCGTCCCAATAGACCTCGTTGATCCCCGCCACCTGGAAGGTCTCCCCGGGGCAGAGGGACAGGTCCACCTCGATCCCCACCGGCGCCCCCTCCCCGTCGATGTCGTAGAGGGCAAGCTGGACGGTGGCCACCGAGGCCACCTCCTCCCGCTGCGCCAGAGCGGAAAGCTCCTCCGGGGAAAAGCCGGTCAGCTGGTTGACCACCGAGTAGTCCCCCAGGTGGCCGGAGACCCGCCCGGAGGTATCCAGCAGCGCCACGCTCCCCTGGAGGGCCACAAAGACCGTGATGCTCATCATCAGGGACAGGATGGTGAGGGCGGTGCGGCCCGGGCTGCGGCGCAGGTTCAGCAGGGCGCAGTACCGCTCAAAGCTGCGGATGGGCCTGATCCGCCGGGCCTTCCCCCGCACCCGGGCCCGCTGCCCGGCCATGGCCACGGTGGGGGGGACATTGGCGGCGTACCGGGCGGCGGGGAGGGAGGCCAGCAGGGCAAACACCAGGGTAATGGCGGCGCTGGCCAGCAGAAACAGCCCCTTGCCGCCGCTGTTTTCGGCGATGAGCCGGGCAAGCTCCCCCTGGTCCCGGGCCATCAGCACATGGGGGGAAAGCTGCCCGGCAACGGCGGTGAGGATGCCCCGGGCGGACAGCGCCCCCAGCAGCAGCCCCGCCGGGATGCCGGCGGCGCAGAGCAGCAGCACCTGGGCGGCTATTAGGAAATAGACCTGCCCCCGCGTCCCGCCCATGGCCCGGAGGATGCCGTACTGGCCGATGCGGCGGGAGACCGCGATCTTCAGGATGTTGTAGATCACCAGCCCCGCCGCCAGCAGCACCAGGCCCCCCACCATCACCCCGGCGGCCAGCAGGAAGGGGAAGCCCTGGGCGTCGATGCCGGAGAGCTTCTCGTAGGTGTCGCTGATGTCGTAGGAGATGCCCAGGGCGTCCAGATAGGGGATGTTATAGATGACGTCCAGGGGGTGGAGCTGGTATTGGGCAAACAGGTCGTTTACCGTCTCCTGGAACCGGTCCTTGTCGGCGGTGCGGAAGTCCACGCAGTAGTAGCGGTAATCCTTTGGCAGCAGTTTTTCCCCGGTGCCCGGCCCCGCAATCCCGCTCACCAAACCGCCGGTGTAGCCCAGATAGTCGCTTTCGGTGACGCCCACCAGGGTAAAGCTGGCGGTAAAATCGTAGCTTTCCAACGCCACCCCGTGGCGCAGCGTTTTGGAGAGGGAGAGTGTCACCGTCTCCCCCGGCTGGCCGGTAAGGCCCATCCGGTGCAGCACGTCCTCCGGCAGGGCCAGCTCCAGGGGGGCCTCCGGCAGGCGCCCCGACCGCAGCCTTGCCCGGGCGGGGTAGATGGCGGCCACGTCCTCCTGGTACTCGATGAGGGAGAGGGTGAGTGTCTGGTCCAGGGGGAGGCTCCCCAGCTGCAAATAGGTCCCCAGGTAGGAGAGCCGGGGATCGGTGCCCATCTCCTCCACCTGCCGGGGTGAGCACTGGACAAGGGTGGCGTAGCGGTCCCCGCCCAGGGCGATGGCCTGCTGCTGGCGCATGGCGGCCAGCACCCCGGCGGATTGCCCGATGACCGCCGTCATGGTGGTAGAAAGGAGGATCGCCAGCAGGATCAGCGCCGACGTCACCCGCTGGGCCAGCAGCTCCCGGAGGGCAAGGCCTTGGTAGCTCTTCATCACGCTGTCACCTCCGTTAAAACGCCGTCCGCCATGACAAAGCGGCGGCGGGCCAGCTCCGCAACGGCGCGGTCGTGGGTGATCACCACAAGGGCCTTGCCCAGCTGGGCCCCCACCCCCTTCAGCAGCTCCATCACCTCGCCCCCGCTTTTGCTGTCCAGGTTGCCGGTGGGCTCGTCGGCAAAGATGACCTCCGGCTTGGCCGCCAGCGCCCGGGCGATGGCCACCCGCTGCTGCTGCCCGCCGGAAAGCTGGTGGGGCAGGTGGGTCAGCCGCTCCCCGATGCCAAGCAGCCGGGCCAGCTCCTGTAGGTAGGCGGTATCCGGCTGTTTTTTGTCCAGCAGCAGGGGCATGGTGATGTTCTCCCAGGCGGTAAGCACCGGCAGGAGGTTGAACTGCTGGAAGATAAAGCCGATGCTCCGGCGGCGGAAGGCGGAAAGCTCCCGGTCGCTTAGGGAGTAGATGTCCCTGCCGTCGTAGAGCAGCCGGCCGGAGGAGGGGCGGTCCAGCCCGGACAGCAGGTGGAGCAGGGTGCTTTTGCCGCTGCCGGAGGGGCCCATAATGGAGATCAGGTCCCCGGGGCCGATGCGCATTGAGGCCCGGTCCAGGGCCGTCACCCGGCTTTCCCCCTCCCCGTAATGCTTGGAAAGCTCCATTGCTTGGATCAACATAAAAAACACTCTCCTTATCTGGTGGGATAAGAAGAGTGTAAAAGAAGGATCTCAAGAAATCCTCAAGGTCCCGGCGAAATCCGGAGGGAGGCCACCGCGGCCGCGCCACCTGCGGGGCGGTTTTGCAGCCGCAGCTCCCCGCCGTGCTTTTGGCAGAGCAGCCGGCTGCTGTACAGCCCCATGCCAAAGTGCTCCGGATCCTCCGCCAGCCGGCCAAAGGGCTTGGGGCCGTCCCGGAGGAGCTCCGGGGGGAAGCCGGGGCCGTCGTCGGCCACCGTGAGGGTGAGGGTGTCCCCCTCCCGGGAGAGGGCGATTTCCAGTCGCTCCCGGCCAAAGCGGGCGGCATTGCCAATGAGGTTTTCCGCCACCGTCAACAGGATGCCGTGGTCCAGCGCCACCGGCCCCGGCGCCGGGGCGGAAAGGCTTGCCGTCAGCCGGGGGGCCAGCAGCCGGGCCGTCTCGGCAAGCTCGGCGGCAAGGACGGCGCTGTCTATGGGGGCGGGGCGCACCGGCAGCTGCTCCAGCCGCTGGACGCCGCCCATGGCCTCCACGTATTCCGCGATCCGCTGGGTGTACCGCTCCAGCCGGTCCAGCAGCTGGGGGTCCCGGCTCCCCTGGCGCAGCAGGGTAACGCTGCCCTTTAGGACGGTGACGGGGTTGCGGAGGTCGTGGGCAAAGGCGGCGTTCAGGCGCTTGCGCTCCTCCCCCTGCCGCCACAGCTCCCGGTTGGTCCGCAGCAGCTGGGCGCGCATCGTCTCAAAGGCGGCGCAGAGCTGGCCCAGCTCGTCCCGGGAGGGCTGGGGGATGGAAAAATCCAGGTCCTGGGCCTGGATGCGCCGGGTGCCCTCCATCAGCAGGGCGATAGGGCGCTTCAGCTTCCAGCGGTAAAAGAGGGCCCCCGCCCCCGCCAGCCCCAGCAGGGGGAGGATGATACACCCCGCCAGCTTGATGTCCCCCAGCAGCTCCAGCAGCCGGGCCTCCTCCGGGCTGGGGGATGGCAACCGCTCCACCAGTCCCCCCGGACCGATGATGTACCCCCCGTTGGAGTAGCGGGCGGCGATGGCGCCGCAGCCCTGCCAAAGCAGCGCCAGCAAAACCAGGGAGACCGCCAGCCCGCAAAGGGCCAGCAGGAAAAAGGAGCCCCGCAGGCCAATCCTCTTTATCCGTTCCACCGGTAGCCGCACCCCCAAACCGTCTCCAGATAGCTGTGGGAGCAAAGGGCCGAAAGCTTGGCCCGGATCTTCCGGATATGCTCCATCACCGTGTCGCTGCTGCCCTCCCCGTCGATGCCCCACACCGCCTCGTAGATCCGCTCCCGGTCAAAGACCTGGCCGGGGTTCAGGGAGAGGAGCTCCAGGATGTCGAACTCCCGCCGGGAGAGGACGGCCTGCCGGTCCCCCACGGCGACGGTGCGGGCGGAGTAATCCACCGCCAGCTCCCCAAAGAAGCGCACCACCGTTTGGCGCTGCCGCCGCTGCTCCCGGCGGAGGTGGGCCTCCACCCGGGCGGCAAGCTCCTCCAGGCCAAAGGGCTTGACGATGTAGTCGTCGGCCCCCGCCTGGAACCCGGCGATCTGGTCGGCGGATTCCACCCGGGCGGTGAGAAAGAGGATGGGGCAGGAGATCTGCTCCCGGATGGTGCGGCAGACGGCAAGGCCGTCCATCCCCGGCATATTGATGTCCAGCAGAATCAGGTCCGGCCGGAGCGCCGCCCTTTGGACAGCCTCCCCGCCGCTGTAGGCGGTAAGGACCTGGTACCGCGGGGAAAAATAGGCTTTCAGCGTATCGACGATGCCGGGCTCGTCGTCTACAATCAGCAGTCGCTGGGGCATTTTATCCCTCCTGTTTTGCTTTTCTGCCTACTTTACCACCCGGTTCTCAAGAAACCCTCAAGGGCAGCGGCATTTTTTTGCGGGGGGCGGTCCGGCAGACAAAAGCCTGTCCGGCATCCCCCGCCGCCTTGGCCCCGGGCAGATGCTGAACAGGCTCTTGGAAAACCGCCCCGTCACACGGCCTCGAAGGCAACAACGCCGCATTCGTAGGGGTGGTCGTAAAACAGCGCCTCCTTGCCGGGGTGCCGGTAGCGGAGCAGCTTCAGGATAATCAGGAAGTCCCCGCCCCCGCCAAAGATCATAATCTCTGCCAACATCAGCAGCCAAAGGTCCCCCAGCGCCGCGGCAAGGGTGGTAAGGCCGATGCCCAGTACCAGCGTGGGCATGGCGCCGCCGGCGATGTACTGCCACTTGGCCAGGGGCTCGGCGCAGGTGCAGTAGGGGGTAAGCAGTCGCCAGATAAAGCCGAAGGAGATGGCCCTGCCGTGCTCCTTTGCAAACAGCCCCCAAACCGCCCCGTGGATCAGCTCATGGAGCACCAGCAGCAACAGGATTGCCGCCCAAAACACCACCACCCGCGGGATGGAGACGGAAAAGCTCCCGCTGCCGGCAGGCCGGAAAACCCGGTAAACAACAAAGGCCGCTATCCCAAAGGGCAGCATCACCAGCGCCGACATGGCGTTGGCGTACAAAACACTGACGGTCAGGTCCCTTTTTTGGTACCCGCTTTGGGCCATCTGCTGGCAGAGCCTCTCAAAATCCGCCTTCCGCTTCTGCTCCGCCGGCGTAAGCGCCCGCTCTTTTTTCTCCATATCCTTCTCCCCTTCCGGTTCCCAATCGATGACTCCAATTATACCACGCTCGCCCCCGCCTGACAAGAGATTGGCGGTGGGACAGCTGGTGGGAGACGCAGCCACACCAGCGGGAACAGGGAGAACGGCCCTGTTTCCTACCAGAGGCAGGGCCGGGAACGGGGCGGGTTTACCGCTCCGGCATCCGGAAATCGGCCAGGGCCCGGTTCAGGTAGTCGTTAAAGGGCCGCATTCCCCGGAAGAGACCGGCGGCCTTGGTCAGAAACGCCTCCGGGTCGGCCACCTCTTCGTCCCGCAACGGGTATTCCAGGTACCAGCTCTTGTTTTTCAGGTACTCCGCCTGGGGGTGGTCCTTGTCGTAGTCCGCCGGAACCTTTTTCAGCGCCGAGCCCGCCACCGTAAAACGCCGCTGAAAGTCCGGGTCCCGGATGACCTCCTCCCACGCCTCGCCATGGGCGGCGATATAGTCCCGGACCATCCGGGTGGCGTCCCGGAAGCAATCGGCAAACAAGCCGCCCCCCAAAAAGGAGCGGTCCCCCGGCCGGAGCATCAGGTAGTACCCCACCGGAACCGGCAGCTTGCCCCCGGCGGAGATGTGGGCCCGGAAGGCGGGGTTGTAGGGGGATTTATCGTGGCTGAACCGGGTATCCCGGGCCAGCTTAAAGGTCAGCTCCCCGGGCAGGTGGCCCAGGACGCTCTGGTCAAACTCCCCAATCCGGAGCATCAGCGCCTGCACCAGCTCCTCGAATTGGGCGTTGGCCTTCTGGTATTCCGCCTTGTGCTGGTGGTACCATTCCCGGTTGTTGTTTTCCTCAAGAGCGGTTAAGTAGCTTAGGATCAGTCTGGTATCCATCGTTCTCCCTCCCCTTAGCTTTCGATGACGGTGGCGTACGCCGCCCCGTTGAGAAAATCCTGTAAAAGCTTCTTCAGGCGGTCCGGGGACTGATACAGCTTACAGAAGGAAAGCTGCTGGGCGTAGCCGTCGATCTGCTCCATGGCCTCCTTGACCTCCACCGCAAGCCGGGCCGGCCGGGCGGCGGTAAACTCCAGGTGCCGGGGGTCGACGCGGTGGTTCTGGATGGCGTAATCCACCCGTTTGGCGCAGCGGCAGGCCCCGGCGCCGTACTCGCCGCAGTATTCGGAGAGAAAATCCGCCATCCGCTTCCGCACCCGGCAAAGGCGCTGCCGGTAAGCCTCCGGGGTGATGCCCAGGATGTCCCCGGCAATCCGGCTGTCCACCCGGAACATGGTGCCCAGGATGAAGATACAGCGGCTCTCCGGATCCAGGCACTGGAGCATAACGTTGGTGCAGGACAGCTTCAGCTCCTCCGCCAGGATGGCCCGTTCCACGTCCTGGGTCAGGTCCGGGATATCCTCCAGCCTGCCGTTGCGGATGTCGTCCCCGTAAAACTCAAAGCTGAGGGGAAACTGGGCGAACCGGTGCTTTTGGTAGGTTTTCAGGTGGTTTACCGCGATCCGGAACACCCAGGTGGAAAAGGCGCTGTCTTTTTTGAACGAGGAAAGGTGGGTGATCACCTTCAGCAGGATGTCCTGGGAGGCGTCCTCCGCGTCGGGGAAGGAGCCCAGCATCCGCAGGGACAGGTTGAAGACCAGGTCCTGGACGCCGAGGATGAGGGTCTCCAGGGAGTGCTTGTCCCCGGCAACGGCGTTGTCGATCAGGGCGGTCAGCTCTTGGTTTGTCATTTGGTCCATTTCATCTACCTCCTTATAGGATTAGACCACGGGCCGGGCCTTTTGTGACAGGGAAATTTGCCCTTTTGGGAGATTTTCCGCCCCATGTTTCCAAAACGACAGGGGCGGGGGGGAAGGGCGCTGTCTCACGGGAAAAGAAAGATCTCCTCAATGGGGGCCCCCACCGCCCGGGAGATGTCGACGGCCAACTTTAGGGAGGGGTTATACTGCGCCTTTTCCAGCCGCATGATGGTCTCCCGGCGCACCCCTACCTGTGCCGCCAGCTGCTCCTGTGTCAGGTCCTTCAGCTGGCGGTATTTTTTCAGCCTGCACTCAAACTCCGCCATGTGTCATTCCTCGCCTTCGCCCGCCTGGTCGTCGTGGTCGTAGCGGTACAGCAGATACTCCGGAAGAAAAATACCCAGGGCCAGGGTGAGGGAAAGGACGATGACGGCGGCAATCAGGGTATACTCCAGGCTGCCAAACAGCCTCCCCTGGCAAAGGACGATCAGGGCAACCAGCAGGATGCGGAAGGTGATTTTGTAGGCGGTCAGCTGGGCCCGGGCGGCGTTTTCCCGGAACCGTTCATCCATAAAGGTCCCGGACATCCTGCCCTCGTAGAAGAAGCCGAAAAAACCGAAGAACAGGAAAAACACAAAGGGCGAAACATCGCCGGTGGCGGGGTAGGTCCAAAAGCCAACAAAGCCCAAAAAGCCCAGCAGGCCCAGCAGCCCCAGCCGGGGGTTGATTCTGCGGGTGATGTTTGCCCCTGCGGGGCTCCGCTTGCGTTTGCGGATGTTCACCATAAGCAGCAGGCAGAGGGCAAAGACATAGATGCAGAACAGCGAGACGGACAGGAGCATGGGCAGGTCCTTTGGGGTAAAGGTGTAGCTGCCAAGGTCCGTTGGCGTTACCAGGCGGGAATTGTTAAAGGTGACGGCGTACCAGACCGAGAGCAGCATGGCCGCGACGCAAAAAATCCCGCAGCCGATCCAGAGCTTTGCTTGATTCTTTTTCATATGATGCCTCCTAAAAGTCGAGAGATATATTTATCTCTTTACAGGATAAATATATCACTTTAAGAGGTGGGTGTCAAGATAAAATTTGTATGTGGAGGAAGAACAATCCAGCAAACAAATCAGGAGGGGAACCATTTCCTTGGGCGCACGCTTATCATTTTAGCATCAGGAAGAAAATGAAGATATTTTACAAGCCAGCAAAAAGATTATCTGGTATAATAGGCATCACCAAGGAGGAAAGCCGCATGAAAAAAGAAGTGCGAACGGTGGTCTACGATGATGAGCTACACATTGAGGCTTACCGTTTTGAGGGCATTGTACAGCCCTTTCCGAACCATTTTCACGAATACTATGTAATTGGTTTCATGGAAGACGGGGAACGTGTCCTATCCTGCAAAAATCAGGAGTACACCATCAAAAGGGGCCATGTTCTTCTGTTCAACCCAGGGGATAACCACGCCTGCGTCCAGAGCGACGGCGGGACACTGGATTACCGGGGCTTCAACATCACCAAGGAGGTCATGCTGGATTTGGCGGAGGAAGCTACCGGAAGACGGGCGCTGCCCGGCTTTTCCTTAAATGTAATCTCTGATGAAGAAGTCACCTGCTACCTGCGCCCGCTCCATGAGCTGGTGATGAAAGGCTCCAATGAGTTTGGCAAAGAGGAAAATCTGCTGCTCCTGATTTCTCTGCTGATCCAGCAATACAGTCAGCCCTTTGAAGGCAGCGTCCCGGAGTGCCGGGAGGAAATAGAGAAAGCCTGTGCCTTTATGGAGCAGCATTATGCCGAGCGGATTTACCTGGAGCAGCTCTGCCGTTGTGCTGGGTTGAGCAAATCCACTCTGCTCCGGGCATTTGCCCGCTCAAAAGGTGTCACACCATACAGCTACCTGGAAAACATTCGTATCGGCAAGGCCAAAAAGCTACTGGAACAAGGTGTCCCTCCCATTGAGGCGGCGCTGCAAACCGGCTTCTCCGATCAGAGCCACTTCTCCAATTATTTCAGCCGATTTATTGGACTGGCCCCCGGTATCTATCGGGATATCTTCAGAGATACGGAGGAAATGCCGCATGAAAGGTAAAAACACGGCGGGACACTTCTCTGCTCTGCTTACAATTATTGTTTGGGGAACGACCTTTATCTCAACCAAAATTCTGCTGGCAGACTTCCAGCCGGTAGAGATACTGTTCTTCCGCTTCGTTATGGGGCTGCTGGCTCTGCTGATTGCTTGCCCCCGGCGCTTGAAGGGGACGAACCGGCGGCAGGAGCTGGCTTTTGCCGCAGCGGGCCTGTGTGGGATATGCCTTTACTACCTGCTGGAAAATATCGCGCTCACTTACACAATGGCCTCTAACGTTGGCGTGATTATCTCCGTAGCCCCGTTTTTTACGGCAATCCTGTCCCACCTGTTTCTGAAAGAGGAAAAGCCCCATGCCAGCTTTTTCATTGGCTTTGTAGTCGCAATGGCTGGGATTGCCCTTATCAGCTTCAATGGCTCCCAGCTGGAGCTGAACCCCGCCGGAGATTTGCTGGCGCTGCTGGCCGCACTAATTTGGGCCTGCTATTCTGTGCTGACAAAGAAAATCAGCGGCTACGGCTACCACACCATTCTCACCACCCGGCGAGTGTTCTGCTATGGCGTCCTGTTTATGCTTCCGACACTATTCCTGTTCGATTTCAAGCCGGAATTGACAAGGTTTGCAAATCCTGTGTACCTGTTCAACATTCTTTTTTTGGGGCTGGGGGCGTCGGCCCTGTGCTTTGTCACCTGGAATTTCGCGGTTAAGGTGTTGGGCGCGGTCAAGACGAGCGTTTACATCTATATGGTTCCTGTCATTACAGTGGTAACTTCCGTGGCAATCCTCCATGAAGAAATTACCGCTCTGGCCGCTGTTGGAACGGTTCTGACGCTGGCGGGCCTGCTCCTATCCGAGCGTAAACTATTTTTGAGAAAAGAGGCACCGCAAAATGGACTGGCAAAATGAAAAGTGCGTCATGGTAATTGACGAGAGTCTACCGTTGGGTATTATCGCAAACACGGCGGCAATCATGGGGATTACCCTGGGAAAGAAAATGCCGGAGGTGGTAGGGGCTGACGTGACCGACCAAAGCGGAAAGGAGCATCTTGGCATCATCGAATTTCCTGTGCCCATCCTGCGGGGTTCGCCGGAGATTATCAAGCAGATACGGGAAAAGCTCTACCAACCTGATTTTCAGGATTTGACAGTGGTGGATTTCTCCGATTTGGCCCAGGGCTGCAAGACATATGACGAATTTATTGAGAAAATAGGCCATGTTCCCGAAAGTACCCTGCAATATTTCGGCGTTGCCATCTGCGGCCCCAAGAAAAAGGTCAATAAGCTCACCGGGAGTATACCCTTATTACGATAAATCAATATATAAAGATTGCCCTGCCGTACGACGGCAAAAGAAAAAGCCGTCGTATAAGCAGCGTATGGTTACGCCCGAAGCGGCGGCTTTGAGAAATCAAAGCCGCCGCTCCTTTGCCCTTCTGTTTGACCGGGCGCAGAGGATGCACCCTAACAGCTCCGCCCCCTTCCAGGTGGAGACTGCCAGCACCACTGCCAGCAGCCCGGCGGTTTTGGTGAGTAGTGTGTAGGCTCCCAAAGCGGCTGTATAGGAAAACACCAGGCTCCAATTTTCAAAGGGAAGCATAAGGATATTTTCCATGCCGGCCCCTCTGCCTTCGGCGGAGAGGGCCTGCCACATGAGCCCGGCGGAGAAGCTGCTGACCATCAGATACAGGACAGCGGGAGCAACTTGTATCTGAAAGCCGGTGATGTGTAGGCCCCAATACACCACCAGGTACAAAAAAAGCGCCCGAGCCAGCCGCCCATAGCCGTCTCCAAACAGATTTTTGGCGACGGCCTCAAGGCTCCTTTTCATCCTGCAAAGCCTCCCGAATGTTGGTAGCATTGATTTCCTCGCCCTCAAAGCTCCGCCGGAGCTGCCCTTTCTCCAGCACCAGCACCCGGTCAGCGGTCAGGGTGATACTCTCCAGGATGTGGGAAGAGAACAGGACAGTGCCGTGCTCCTTGTATCCGCCAATCAGCTGGTAGAGATATTCTGTGCTCTGAAAATCCAAGCCATTTACCGGTTCATCCAACAGAAGCAGCTCCGGCCTCAGGGCAAAGGCTGTCATCAGGAACACCTTTTTCCGGTTGCCGGTGGATAGATCTTTTAACAGCGTATTAACGTAGCTCTCGAAGTGAAAGCCCTCCACCAGCCCGGCCACATCCGGCAGCTCCTTTTTGTATGCCGCCACCACATAGGAGAGGTACTCCCGAAAGGTGAAGTACCGGAAGGAGTTGTCCTCGGCAAAGACGGTGTAGCGGCACAGCTTGAAGCCCTTGTCGCGGAAAGCCGCCGGCTGTCCATGAAGCCGGATACCATCACAGCGGAATTTCTCATGCAGGCCGGACAGGGTTTTCAAAAAGGTGGTCTTTCCGGCCCCGTTGAGGCCGATAAGCCCCACTACCTCCTGAGGCCACAGCTGGAGGGAGAATCCGGACAGCACATGATTTCCCTCGTTGTACCACGCATGGAGCTTTTGCAGCTCCAGGACAGGTTCGCTCACGGCCGGTCATCTCCCTTTTTCCCATTATCCTTTTTCCAGGAAGTATAGACGGAGCAGCCGAAAGCAATCCCCATTAGGGCAGAAAGCCCACACCATGCCAGATTGCCCTTGGCCCCGCTGATGAGAGCTGCCGCCAGCCAAATCAGCGCCAGGATGCCGCGAATGTATCTGTGACGCATCACGATTCCCTCCTTAATACCGGTTGTTTTGAGAATATATCTGCCCTACAGCTTCTGGAAAATCACCGCTCGCTCCTTCATCGAGATTTTCCCCACCTGGTACCCATAGCTGGCCAGCTCCTTTTTGTACTTCAAAAAGGAGTGGTCTATGGGGATTCCCGCAATCTCTTGAATCTGCATAAATGTCAATTTGAACGAAGGCCTTCCGTCCTTTTGGATATAAGCCCACAGCGCGTCGTATTTGCTCATGTTGACCTCCTGTCCCTCTTGTTTCCCCAGCGAATTATTATACTGCGTTTCCCCTCTACCAACAAGAGAACGAGACGCCCCTTGTCATCAACTGCTTTTTGTATGCTATGAACGGTTCCAATGTGTTAATCTATCGCCCGCAGCTGCTCAATCAAAGGCTGCCTTTTCTGCCTGCTGACCGTCCATGCGGACAGCAGAACTTCCAGACCGAACAGCACCAGGAGAAACAAACCCATTTCCAGTATCGGAAATTGATAGGGCACGATCTTGCCGGCAAAGGATTTTCTGCTGACCTCCCGACACACCGCCACCGCAATCGGAAATCCGATCAGTAGAACAGCCAGGGCGGCAAAGGCCGCATAGCAGAGTCCCTCGCAAATGTTCATCCAGCATAGCTGCCTGCCGGTCAGGCCGATGGAGCGCAGGATGCTGCTTTCACGCCTGCGGGACATCTGGTTGGAAAGGGTTGTATTGATCAGATTGATGACGCCAAACAGGAAAATCAGCCAGGAGAGCACCTTCATACTGCCGAAAATGAGGCTGCTCTGCATCTTCTCATACGCAATGCGCGTCCCGATGGTATCCAGACCAAGATTGCTGCGGCTGGATAAAATTTCCTTCAGGCCGCTTTCCACACGCTCTGCCTTTCCCGGGTCGCTGACGATGCTCCAGGAGTAGTCAAAGTTCTCAATCTCAGGGTGAAGCTCCCGGAACAGCTCCTCCGGCGCGAACAGCGCCACCGAATCCAGGGCAAGGGCCCCGTGTCCGTTGTTTGTCACCCTTGCCGGGTAAAACAGGCCGGATATGGTGACGGTCACGGTCTCCCGGCCCAGGGACAGTTCCATGGCAGCCCCGACATCCATCTCCCCATGGTACTTCTGATAGCTTGTACTCAGAAGAATGCTGTGGGCGTCCGCTGGCATGGCGCCGGATACCAGTGCGGCCTCTACATCCGGGCGGTTTGCCTCCGTCAGCATATCGCACATACCGGCCTCGGCGCTTGCAGAGGTTCCAAATTTTGCGTGCAGAGCTTGGCGGGTGAGCAGCACATCCGTCACACCGTCTACCGATAAAATTTCCTGCCGCAGCCCGTCATTCAGCGGATTCCCCGCGGCCATGACCTCTTCCTCCGGCTGCTCCGAGGACAGGTAGACTTTATAGTCCCCATCCGGGAAGAACAACCTTGCGGCCTGCTCCGGCGAGCGGGTCAGGACTACGGAGGACACAATCAAAAGCAGGATGCCGCCCAGACTGAGAGAGGCCGCGATGCTTACCGCCCTTTTGCGGTCGCGCTGGAAGTTCGCCAATCCCATAGCTACGGGGCCCAGCCTGGTGCGTTTCTTCCGGCTGTGTATCCTCTCCGGCCCGGCGGAAAAGCGTACCGCCTCCAGCGGCGAAATACCGGCGGCTATTTTTACCGGCTTGTGGATGGAGACAGACACCATGAGCCAGCAGGCCAGGACGGTCAGAAGCACAGAAAACCCATAGCAGAGCCCGTGAAATCCTTTTGGGAAGAGAAGAACACCACCGGCAACGCCCAACAGCACGCCAAGCAAAATGCCAATGCTGCCCAGCAGCCGGCCCTCCCGTTTTACCATGCGCCGGATCTGTTTGGGCGTCGCCCCGATGGTACGCAGCTGTCCATAGCTCTGAATCTTATCCTGGATGGAGATACGGAAGATACTCTGGATGACCACATAGCCGCCAACCAGCACCAGGGCCGCGATGCCGCCGGTGGTGGCAAAGTCAATGGACTTGGAATAATAGGCAAAGTAGCTGCTGTTCATGCTCACATGGGGAAGGCCATACCGGGCAGCAATCCCCTGGCAGTATGTGGTCATAGCCTCCTGGCTCAGCTGTTTATCGTCCTGAAAATGCACATAGGCGCGATACCCGGCGGGATCAAATCCGGCCCACTGGGTCAAGGCTGTCTTGGAAACGGCAATGGCGCAGGCATTTGCTTCCTTTTCCCCCACGTTGGACAGGATGCCAGTCACGGTATAGTCGCCATGAAAGCTCTCGGTGTCCAATCGAACCGTTTCACCGATTTTGGCACCGGAACCGTAGGCGGAGAGGAAATATTCGCTGACAGCGACCTCGTTCGCCTGCACCGGGAGCTCTCCCTTTACCAGCTCCATCTGACCGCGGGCAATATGGATCATGTCGCTGTCGCAGTACACATAGGAGGCGTTGTAGCCCTGCTCCGAATGCTCCTGTCCCAACAGATAGTATTCGCCCACTCGGGCAAGCTCCGGCAGGTCTTTCAGCGCCGCCACATCGGACGCCTCCACGCCGGTGAACACCGCCTCGTAGGTATCGGCCACCTGACTCCGCTGGATTTGCGCTACGGAAACGGACAGAATTGCCGCAAAGGAGATCAGGAACGCCGCCAGGGCAACGGCAATTACCACCATCAAGTTCCGGCGGCTTTCGCTGGCAAGGCTCCGCTTTGCCAGCCTTTTTACAATGGCGCCGGTGTCGTTCTCAAAGGGCCAGGTCATAATAGCATACCTCCTTTGGCTGCAATCCTTCCCTTCCGGGCGGGGTCAATCCACCGCCTTAATCCGTTCCACCAGGGAGAGCCTTCTGGCATAGCGGACCGCCCAGGCCGAGAACACCCCCTGCACCAGCAGCAGCGCGGTCCCGAACAGCAGCACCTGGAGCACTGGGAAATGGTAGGTGAGCGTTCCGAACAGGCCAATCTGATTGAATGCCTTGCAGACAGCCAGACTGCATACCGTCCCCAGGGTAAGGGTAATTAGCAGCGTAATCCCCACATAGTACAGGCACTCAAAGGACAGCATATGGGAAAGCTGCCGGTCGCTCATGCCCACGGCTTGGAAGACGCCAAGCTCCTGCTGGCGGGTGAGCAGGTTGGTAATGAGGGTGTTGGCAAGGTTGATGAGCGAGAACACAAAGCTAAAGACCAGGATGCCGTAGTCCCTTGCCAGCTCTTCCCGCAGGCTGCGCTCCAATTCGGCGGACAGGTCCTCCAGGCCGGAAATTGCCACCCGCTGGTCGGAAACAGCGCCGAACACCGCCCGCCGCAGAGAATCGCTGTCCTGCTCCGCGTGGAGGTTGACATAGCCGGTAAAGTCCGAGATTTCCGGATAGAGGACGGGCAGCTCCTCCTCGGGCAGAATGAAGAATTGAGTCGATCCGCCAATCTGAACATCCTGAACAAGCCCCATCACCGTATAGGTTTTTTCTTGTCCGTTGTAGCAGGAGACGGTAATGGTATCCCCCACTTGGTAGCCGGTCCGATAAATCTCCTTAAGCGCGCTGCCCGCCGGGCAGACCAGGATACCGTCCCCCTCCAGCAGCTGGCGGTAATCCGCGGTTCCCTCCAAAACGGTCTCACCGGTGTACAGCTTCGACATATCTTCTTCGGAAATGCCGCGCAGAAAAAACGACTCATGCTCCCGGTTGCCCGGAATGGCGCTGATGGCGGGAATTTCCACACAGGTTATGCTGTAGGCCGTAACGTAATCCACGCCGGGCAGGGCGGCCAGCTCCTCCCGCAAATCTTGGCCCAGGGGGTTCTCCCGCTGCATCTCCACAAATTCCCGCCCCGCGAAGTCCTCGTATTGCAGCAGGTACTGGCTCCGGTCTCCGAATTGGGACCGGGCCATTTCCTTGACATCGATTGAGCTTGCGTAGGCGGAAACGCAGAGCAGCAGAATCCCGGTCAGGCTCAGGGAGAGCGCCGTCACAAACGCCTTTTTGCGGTTCCGGGAAAAATTCATCAGGGCCAGGCGGGGCATGGTCAGGCGGCGGTGGAGCTGTCCGGAAACAGCCGGGCCCTGCTGCCGGGTGTAGGCGGTGGCGCGGACGGCCTCAATGGCGGAGACCTTCCCTGCCATCGCCATGGGCTTCCGGGTGGCAAGCAGGACGGTTCCATAGGCCAGGAGGGAGATGGCCACCGCGGAGCGGAGATTGTCCCCCCAGGGCCAGTAGCCGGGAACCGCAATCAGCGCGATGGCTGCGGCGCAGGCCAGCCCGATGGGGATGGCGACAGCGGTCAGGTAGCGCCGCTCCCGCTGGACCACCCGCTTTAACTGCTTCGGCGTAGTCCCAAGCACCTTCAGGCGGCCGTATTCCCGCATTTTGCCCATGACGGAGATATAGAAGATGTTGTAAATCACAATGGCGCAGATAATGGCAATCAAAACCGCCAGCACGTAGACCTCCAGCCCGTTGCCCAAGTAGATGTCCACCATGTCAAAGTAGTTGGAGCTGTAGAAGGTCTGCTCCTCCGGGATGCCCATTTCCGCAAGGAACCGTTCAATGTCCACCCGGAGCCGGGCCGGCTCCATGCCCTGGCTCCCGGCGAAGCGGAACCGCAGCTCATAGGGGGCCTTGTGTCCGTCCGCCTCCACGGCGGTCTCCGGAATCCAAACCATGAAGATCCGGCTGCTGTTCTCCGCCTCCAGGATGCCTGTAACGGTATAGGGCTTCTCGCCGTCCCCCAGGTCCAGGGCCACCGTCTGCCCCACCTCTTCCGATAGGCCAAAATAACGGAAAAAGGCGCGTTCTATGCACAGCTCGTTTTCGTTTTGGGGATAGGCCCCGATGATCTTACCGTAGCCCATCAGGTCGATCATCTCCGGGCTGACAAAGCTGATCTGCAAAACGCTGTCCTCATGGCGGGCGGTCCCCGCCTCCGCGGTGCAGCCCCATTTCTCAAATTTTCCGGCGTCCACCAGCCGGGAGACCTCCGCCCGGGTCAGCCCGCCGCACCCGGCCTGGTACTGCCCCAGGATACCGTCCAGGGTTTTCAGCTGCTGTGCGGAGTAGAGAAAGCAGAGGCTTCCCATGAGGCAGACAGCCAGGGCGATGGTGAGGATGACAAACACGCTCCGGCGCTTTTCGGCCTTGATGCTGCGGCTTGCCAGCCTCTTCTCTACCACGCTGGTGTCGTTTTCAAAAGGCCAATTCATCGCTGCCACCCCCCTCAGCCCACGATTTTGCCGTCCTCAATCCGCACGATTCGGTCGGCCAGCTGGGCAATCTCATTGTTGTGGGTGATCATCACAATGGTTTGGTTAAACTGCGCGCTGGTGCGCTTCAAAAGGCCCAGCACGTCGGCGCTGGTCCTGCTGTCCAGGTTGCCTGTGGGCTCGTCGGCCAGGACGATGGCCGGTTTGGTAATCAGGGCCCGGGCAATGGCTACCCGCTGCTGTTGGCCGCCGGAGAGGTTATTCGGCATATTTTGCAGCTTATCCTCCAGGGCCAGCAGCGTCACAATCTCGTCCATAAACCGCTGGTCCACCCTGTCCCCGTCCAGCTCCACCGGCAGGACAATGTTTTCGTAGACGTTCAGAATGGGAACCAGGTTGTAATTCTGGAAGATGAAGCCGATGTTCCGGCGGCGGAAGATGGTCAGTTCCTCGTCGTTCTTCTTGGCCAGTTCGTCCCCCCGGACGATAACGCTGCCGGAGGTGGGGGTGTCGAGGCCACCCATCATATTCAGCAAGGTAGACTTGCCGCTGCCGGAGGTCCCCACCACGGCCACAAACTCCCCCTGCTCCACCGAGAGGTTGACCCCATCCAGGGCGCGGGTGATGTTGGGCTCGGCGCCATACTGCTTTTTCAGGTCGATGGTCTGTAATATGCTCATCTTCAGTTGCTCCTTTCACGGCTGTTCGCCTGCTCTGAAGCTATGGTAAAATCCAAATGTCACAGAAATGTCCGAAATGGGAGGATTGTTTATGAATTTTTTGTGAACAGACTATCGCCGGGGTAGGAACACCGAAAAGGTAGACCCCCGGCCAACCCTTGAAGTCACCTGGATATAGCCGCCCTGCCGGGTGACAATCTCCCGGGCCAGATACAGGCCGATGCCCACCCCCGGCTGGTCGTGGACCTCCTCCTCCCGGTAAAAGCGCCGGAAGATGGCGGGCTGACGGCTCTCCGGGATGCCTTTGCCGGTGTCGGCCACGTCCAGCTTGACGTACATCTCCCACTGTTCCACCGATACACGGATTTTTCCGCCTGCCGGGGTGTACTTCACCGCGTTGTCCAGCAAATTGAACAGGGCCTCCGCTGTCCACTTGCCGTCGTGAGACACCCGCAGGTCCTCTGGACATTGCACCTCAACAGAAATGCCCTTTTTCTCCGCCCCGTAGACAATGCCGCTACAGGCCATCGCCAGAGTGTCCAGCAGCGGGCCGTCCTTCTTTTCCAGGGTAATTGCCCCGGTTTCCAGACGGGAGGCTTTCCCCATGGACTGCACCAGAAATTCCAGCTTGTCCGTCTGGCTGCGGATGCCCTGCAAAAACTCCTGGCGCTCCCGCTCCGTAACAGGCTTCGCCAGCAGGGTATCCGTCACCATTTTTAGATTCGCCACCGGCGTTTTCACCTGATGGGAGATGTCCGACACCAGCGCTTGCAGCTCCCGCCGCTCCTCTTCCACCTTGCGCCGGTTTTCCTGAAGGATGCCGTACAGCCGGAAGAGGCGGTAGCTGATGCGGGCAAAGATGGTCTCACTGTCGCCGGTCCGGGCTGGCTCCTCGCCGCCGGTGATCATGCTGTCCATGGTCTGGCACAGGTCGCTGGTAAAGCGGGACAGCCGTTTAGCAAAAAGCTGGGTCAAAAAGAACAGCCAGACCAAAGCACAAGCCGTCAGCAGCGCGCCGGCCAAAAGCACCCACACCTCGCCTGTCACGGCGTAGAGGATAAGGGCGAGCGCCAACATAGAAACGCCTGCGCCAAGCCCCACCAGCAGGAACATGGTCTTGACCGGAATGCGCCTCATTTCCGCTCGCCCCCTGTCCACTGATAGCCGATGCCGTAGATGGTCTTGATATAGGTGTCCCCCTCCGCCTCGATCTTGCCCCGGATGCGGCTGATGGAGGTGGTCAGGGTGTGCTCGTCCACAAATTTTTCGTCCACATCCCACAGCCGCTCCAAAAGCCGCTGCCGGGTCAGCACCTGCCGCGGATTTTTGCAGAACAGGTACAGCATCTTGTATTCCATGGCGGAAAGGGCAAGCGGCTTTCCGTTCAGGGCGGCGGCTTGTTCCGAGAAGTCCAGGAACAGCCTGCCGTCGTCGTAGAGATCCTTGGCCGGCTTGTGGTGCTCCAGCATGGCGAACATGGCGCGGATCTTCCGCTGCAAGGCCCCGATGGAGAAGGGCTTGGTGATGTAGTCCACCGCCCCCGCCTCATAGCCTCGGATCTGGTCGCTCTCCTGGTCGTTGGCGGTGAGAAAGATTACCACCGTGTCCGGGTGCTCCGGCTTGATCAGCCCGCACAGGTCGTAGCCGTTCCCATCCGGCAGATGGATGTCCAGCAGCACCAGGTCGTATAACCTCCCGGCCAGCAGATTTTCGGCGGTCCTGGCATTCAGGGCGGGGGTGACCTCCCAGCCGTCGCAGGTCAGATTGTATGCCAGGGTCTTATTCAAAAGGGCGTCGTCTTCCACAAGCAAGATCCGTTTCATGGCTTTTCCTCCTTTGGATATTAACAAGCTGTACCAATAGCCGCCCCACGCATCTTGACGGCAAATTTTCCGCCTGCCTTTGCCCAAAACCCTTGAAATACATACCGTATTCCTGCGCTTTTTTGGCATCGGCAGTCAAAAAATTTGCTCGCCAATCTGCGCACTTCGGCATTGGTACAGCTTCTATAGCAATCATCAGAATTGGCGGCATACAGCTGGGCGAGGAGCTTTTTCAGCTGCCGAAGCCCCAAAAACGCAGGAAGCCTTGATGGCTTTCAAGT